>SEEY01000073.1 GCA_004211235.1 Rubrivivax sp. | reverse complement strand
CCCATGTGGTACTGGTTGTACACATCCCACAGGCCGTCGGTGATCATGGTGTCGACCAGCTTCCAGTCGCCCATGCGCTGGCCGTCGCGCGAGTTGGGCAGCACGTGGGCGCTCATGCTCATGCTCTCCTGGCCGCCGGCGATGACGATGTCGCTGTCGCCGTCACGGATGGCCTGCGCGGCCAGCATCACGGCCTTCAGGCCCGAGCCGCAGACCTTGTTGATCGTGAACGCCGGCACGGCGTTGGGCAGGCCCGCCTTGATGAGCGCCTGGCGGGCGGCGTTCTGACCGACGCCGGCCGTCAGCACCTGGCCGAGGATGACCTCGTTGATCTGGTCGGCGGCCAGGCCGCTGCGACGCAGCAGGTCCTGGATCACGGCCGCGCCCAGCTCGCTGGCGGGCGTCTTGGCGAGCGTGCCGCCGAACTTGCCGATGGCGGTGCGCGCCGCGGCGACGATGACGATGTCTTGTTGGCTCATGGTGTGTCTCCTTTTCAGTGATCAATCACCGCGCGCTGAGCGCGGACGTGGGAATCTTCGGGCCGAGCGCCGGGCCGCTCCCAAGCAGGCCCGCTTTGGCGATGTGCTTGCCGATCAATCCGGCAAGCATCGCCGTCCCCTCGGGGGACCGACTGGGCTTGCCCGCGTTCAGCGGGGGAAGATCGGGCGAGGGGCTGTGCATCTCAGGCTTTGACCTTGACGTAGCGGCCGGGGGCCGGCTCGGTGGCTTTGAACTTGCGGTTGCCGGGCGTCTTGGGCGCGGGCTTCGGCTCGCCGGCATGCGAGGCGAGCCAGGCGGACCAGTCCGGCCACCAGCTGCCCGGATGTTCTGCAGCGGCCTTGAGCCAGTCGTCGGCCTCGGCTGGCAGGGTCGCACCCTTGGCGATCCAGTGGCTGCGCTTGGGCGGCTTGCCCGGCTTGGGTGGCGGGTTGATGACGCCGGCGATGTGGCCCGAGGCGCCCAGCACGAAGCGCTTCCTGCCCTTGAGCAGCTGCGTGCTGCGGTAGGCGCTGGTCCACGGCACGATGTGGTCCTCGCGGGAGCCGTAGATGTAGACCGGCGCGTCGATGCTGCCCAGGTCGACCTTCTCGCCGCAGACGGTCAGCTTGCCGGGCACCTTCAGCTCGTTCTGCAAATAGGTGTGCCGCAAATACCAGCAGTACATCGGGCCGGGCAGGTTGGTGGAGTCGCCGTTCCAGTACAGCAGGTCGAAGGCCGGCGGCGCCTCGCCCTTGAGGTAGTTGCCGACGACGTAGTTCCATACCAGGTCGTTCGGGCGCAGGAAGCTGAAGGTGGTGGCCAGCTCCTGGCCGTGCAGCAGCTGCGGGCCCTTGGGGCACTCGGGCCCGAGCGTCGTCTCGCGCAGGCGCACGCTGGCCTCGTCGACAAAGATGTCCAGGATGCCGTTGTCGGCAAAGTCGAGCAGCGAGGTCAGCAGCGTGACGCTGGCGGCCGGCTGCTCGCCGCGCGCCGCCAGCACGGCCAGCGCCGTGGCCAGCAGCGTGCCGCCGACACAGAAGCCCAGCGTGTTGATCTGCTTCTGGCCCGAGATGTCCTGTGCGACGCGGAGGGCCTGGATGACGCCCGTGTCGACATAGTCATCCCACGTCAGCTGCTTGACCGAGTCGTCCGGGTTGCGCCAGCTGACGACGAAGACGCGGTTGCCCTCGGCCACGGCATAGCGGATCAGCGAGTTGTCCGGCTGCAGGTCGAGGATGTAGAACTTGTTGATGCACGGCGGCACCATCAGCAGCGGCCGGGCCTTCACCTGGGCCGTCAGCGGCGTGTACTCGATGAGCTGGAACAGCTCGTTCTCGAAGACGACGTTGCCGGCCGTGGTGGCAACGTTCCTGCCGACCTCGAAGGCGCTCTCGTCGGTCTGCGAGACATGGCCGCGCTGCACGTCGCCCCAGAGCTGCTGCAGGCCGCGGGCCAGCGTCTCGCCCTTGCTGTCCAGCGCGAGCTTCAGCGCTTCGGGGTTGAGGGCGAGGAAGTTGCTGGGCGCTGCCGCATCGACGAACTGCTGCACCGCGAAGCGGATGCGCGCCTTGGTCTTGTCGTCCGCCTCGACCGCGGCGGCCATCTGCTGCAGCGCACGGCCGTTGAGCAGGTAGAGCTGGGTGACGAAGCTGGCCATCGGGTTGGCCCGCCATTCGGGCGCCGAGAAGCGCCGGTCGCTGACGGCAGGCGCCTCGCCCTGGCCGAGCGACACATTCCACAGCGCCGTCGCCTGCTTCAGGTAGTCGGCCTGCAGATCGGCGAGCGCGGTCGGAGAGATCTGGGGCAGATGGGTCATCTGCTGCATCAGCTCGGCGAAGGGCTGCTGGCCCTCGGGGGCGGGCGCAGCATCGTTCTTCTTGCGGGTAGCCATGAATCTCCTAGGGAACCTGTCTCGTCAGCGGTGCGCCGGCTATTGCAATAAGCTTGCCACAACCCGCCTGTCCGACCTTCTAAACCCGGGCGCTGACGCGCCTATGACACAGCACCCCATGTATCTCGTCGCCATCGCCTGGGCCTATGTCGCGTTGATGATGGCCGCTGCCGAAGCGATGAGCCCGCAGGGCACGCTCTTCGGCGCCTTCATCACGCTGATGCTCTACGGCATCCTGCCACTCGGGCTGCTGCTGTACATCCTCGGCACGCCGGGCCGCCGGCGCAGGCGGCGCGCGGTGGACTCAGCGGCCGAGGCTGATGCAGGCAGCCATGCGACCCCGGGGCCGGCCGAGGGCCTCGCCCCGGAACGAGAAGAAGCGTGAATCATCGGTCAGCGTGCACCATCCGCCGCCGCTGATTTGGGTGACATTGATCGAGGTCAAGCGTTCGCGAGCCAACAAGGGCAGGTCGGCGCGCCAGCGAGGCTCGGGGTTGGGCCGGTAGAGGAAGCCGGGCTGGTCGCGTTCGACGGGTTCGCGGCCGAAGGCGGCGACCACGTCCGGGCCCACCTCGAAGGCCAGCGGGCCGATGCAGGCGCCCAGCCACGCTTGCACCTCGCGCGGCTCGCAGCCCGCGGCGGCGCACAACTCGGCCACGGTGTTCTCCAGCACGCCCGCCGCGAGGCCGCGCCAGCCGGCATGCGCGCCGGCCACGCCGCCCGGCGCGGAGAACAACACCGGCAGGCAGTCGGCCACCAGGATGGCCACCGCCAGGTCGGGGTCCGTCGACACGGCCGCGTCCGCCCGCGGCGCGTTGTCGTCGTTCCATCCCGACTGCAGGCGCACGACATCGGCGCCGTGGACCTGATCGAGAAACACGGGCCGCGCGCCGAGCAGCTCGGCGAGACCGGCGCGGTTGGCCCGGACCTCTTCGGCGTCGCCCGCCTTGCGACCGAAGTTGAGGCCGCGCGTCGTCATGAAGGCGGTGACCCCGGGCCAGTCCGGCCGCAGCCAGTTCGCGTCAGGCCGCATCGGGGCAGGACTCCGGGTGGGTGCCGGCAAACGCGGGCAAGGCGAGGCAGGCCGCATTGACCCGCAGGGCGGTGGGGTAGGCGTCCAGCGGGCAGTCGAAGCGTTGCGCGTTGTAGACCTGCGGCACGAGCAGGCAGTCCGCCAGCCCCGGCGCGTCGCCGAAGCTGTAGGCACCCGCGGTACGCGCCAGGCGCTGCTCGACGATGGCCAGGCCGGTGGCGATCCAGTGGCGGTACCAGGCGTCCACCTCGTCCTGCGAATGCCCCAGGCCGTGCTTCAGATGGCGCAGCACGCGCAGGTTGTTGAGCGGGTGGATGTCGCAGGCGATGTCCTGCGCCAGCGCCCTCACCTGCGCGCGGCCCAATGCGTCGCGCGGCAGCAGCGGCGGCTCGGGGTGGGTCTCGTCCAGGTATTCGAGGATGGCCAGGGACTGGCTTAACCAGGTGCCGTCGTCCAGCACCAGGGCCGGCACGAGGTGCGAGGCCTGCTGCTCGGCGAAGGTGCCGGCGAACTGCTCGTTCTTCGCCAGGTGGATGGGCACGTAGCCATAGTCCAGCCCCTTGAGCGCCAGGCCGATGCGCACCCGCCAGGAGGCCGACGAACGGAAGTAGTTGTAGAGCTTCATGACCGGGCATTCTGGGGCTTCTAAACTGGCCCGCATGCCCTTCCCCAGCCGCTTCAAGCACTGCCCGAACTGCGGCACCGCCGTGGACTACCGCGTTCCGCCGGACGACAACCGCGAGCGAGCGGTCTGCCCGGCCTGTGGCGGCATCCACTACGAGAACCCGCTGAACGTCGTCGGCACGCTGCCGGTGTGGGAGGAAGACGGTCGCGTGCTGCTGTGCCGGCGCGCCATCGAGCCGCGCCACGGCCTGTGGACGCTGCCCGGCGGCTTCATGGAGCTGGGCGAGACGCTGGCCGAAGGCGCCCTGCGCGAGACGCAGGAGGAGGCAGGCGCCGATGTGGAGATGGGCCCGCTCTACACGGTGCTGAACGTCGTGCGGGTCGGGCAGGTCCACCTCTTCTACTACGCGCGGCTGCGCTCGACGGTGTTCGACCCGGGGCCGGAGTCGCTGGAGGCCCGGCTCTTCGCCGAAGACGAGATTCCGTGGAGCGAGATCGCGTTCAAGACCTCGCGCGAGACGCTGCGCTGCTACTTCGACGACCGCCGCGCCGGCGGTGCGATGAGCCTGCGCACCATGGACATCGCCTGACGGCCGGTCAGCGCCCGCCGAGCACCCGCGCCGGCAGCATGACGATGGCGCGCAGCAGCCCGAAGGCGCCCTCGACGGCGATGCCGAGCAGCCGGAACGGCAGCGTGATCAGCCACACCAGCGGATACAGCAGCAAGGCGCCGATGGCCAGCGGCCAGCAGACGACGAACAGCAGGCACCAGAGCAGAAAGCCGAGCATCACGAGCTCCTTGAAAAACAGGCCTGCAGGCTAACGGCGTGCCACGCCGGCTTCACGCCGCTTGCGACGAAGCGGCGATCCGGCGGGACGGGCCGTCACACCCGCTGACGCCCCGCCACGTAGCAGGCCGCCAGGTTGCGCTCGTCGGCCAGCGTCATCCAGGCGAAGACGCGCTCGTGCAGTTCGCGCGCGACGGCATCGCGCGCGGCCGCAACCGAGCCTTTCGCCCAGTCCCAGACGCAGATGTCCGCCGTCTGCCCGACGGACAGCCCGCCGATCTCGCCGCCGAGCTGCAGCGCCTCGGCCGCGCCGCGCGTGCTGGCGTGCAGCGCCGTCCAGGCCGTCAGCCGCTCGCCGCGCAGGGCCTGCACCTTGTAGGCGTCGAGCATGTTGCGCGGCAAGCTCAGCGTGGTGCCGCCGCCGACGTCCGACGCCAGGCTGACGTTGAACGGCGCGCCGCGCCACTCGAACAGGCCGCTGCCCAGGAAGAGGTTGCTCGACGGGCTGTGCGCCACCTGCGCGCCGCGCTCGGCGATGAGGGCCTTGTCGTGCGCATCCAGCCAGATGCCGTGGGCCAGCACCGCGCGCTCATGCAGCAGGCCGGCGCGCTCGTAGACGTCGAGGTAGCTGCGCGCCTCGGGGAAGAGCTGGGCGACCCACTCGACCTCGGCGCGGTTCTCGGCCACGTGGGTCTGCATGTAGAGGCTGGCGTCGGCCCGGCAGAGCGCGCCGGCCATCGCCAGCTGCTCCGGCGTGCTGGTAGGCGCGAAGCGCACGGTGACGGCGTAGGCCAGCCTGTCCCGCCCATGGAAGCGGGCGATGAGGTCGAGGCAGTCCCGCTCGGCCTGGACGACGTCGTCGCGCAGGCCATCCGGCGCATGGCGGTCCATCAGCACCTTGCCGGTGACGAGGCGCATGCCGCGGGCGGCGGCACCCTCGAACAGCGCCTCGGCCGAAACCTTGTGCACCGTGGCGAAGACGACGGCGGAGGTCGTGCCGGCGGCCAGCAGCGCGTCCAGGAAGACCTCGGCGCCCGCACGGCTGCGGGCCGGGTCGGCGAAGGCGCATTCGCTCGGGAAGGTGTAGCGCTCCAGCCAGTCGAGCAGCTCGGTGCCGTAGGAGCCGATGACTTCCAGCTGCGGGCAGTGGACGTGGGTGTCGATGAACCCGGGCAGCACGAGCTGGCCGGCATGGTCCTTGCGCGCCCAGCTGTCGTCGGGCTCGGCGGCCTGACGGCCGACGATGCGGCCGTCCTCGATCAGCAGCCAGTGGTCGCGGTCGAAGCGCACCGCCGGGGAGTCGGTCTCGCCCCAGGCCGGTGCAGCGGTGAAATCGAGCAGATCGCCGCGCAGGGCCCAGCGGTGCTCGGCTGAGACGAAGTTTTTCTGGTTAGTAAAACTCATGTGGCAATTCTGAGGCAACGTTCGACAATCGAGGCAGCATGAACATCCGCCCCATCCGCTTCTTCCACCGTGGCCAGATCGCTGAAGTACAGGGCCTGCCGACCACCACGACGGTGCTGCAGTACCTGCGCGAGCACGCCGGCTGCACCGGCACGAAGGAAGGCTGCGCCGAGGGCGACTGCGGCGCCTGCACGGTCATCCAGGGTGAGCTGGATGCGTCGGGCCAGCTGCAGCTACGCAATGTCAATGCCTGCACGCAGTTCCTGCCCACGCTGGATGGCCGTGCACTGCTGACGGTGGAAGACCTCGGCGGCCCCGAAACCCTGAACCCGGCCCAGGAAGCGCTGGTGGCCTGCCACGGCTCGCAATGCGGCTTCTGCACGCCCGGCTTCGTCATGACGATGACCGCCTGCTACGAAGCCCACCAGGCCGCCGGCACGCGGCCCGACCGGCAGGAACTGGCGGACGCGCTGGCCGGCAACCTGTGTCGCTGCACCGGCTACCGGCCCATACTCGACGCGGGCGAGGCGATGTTCGACGCACCCGCCCGCCTGCTCGACCGCAGCGCCATGACCGCCGCGCTGCGCGGGCTTGCGCACGACGAGCCGCTCGACTACCACCACGCCGGGCAGCGCTTCCACGCGCCGCAGACGCTCCCCGACCTCGCCCTGCTGCGCGAGGCGCATCCGCAGGCGACGCTGCTCGCCGGCTCCACCGACATCGGCCTGTGGGTCAACAAGCAGTTCCGCGAACTGCCGGCACTGATCTACACCGGCCGCGTTGAAGCGCTGCGCGAGATCCGCGCCGAAGACATCAACGGCGAACCAGGGCTGTGGATAGGCGCCGCCGCGTCGCTGGAAGACGCGTGGGCCGCGCTGACCGAGCTGGCCCCGTCGCTCGCCGAACTGTGGCGGCGCTTCGCCTCCCCGCCGGTGCGCCATGCCGGCACGCTCGGCGGCAACATCGCCAACGGCTCGCCGATCGGCGACGGCGCACCGGCGCTGATCGCGCTGGGCGCCGACGTCATCCTGCGCCGCGGCGCGCAGCAGCGCCGCCTGCCGCTACAGGACTTCTACCTCGACTACATGAAGAAGGACCTGCAGCCGGGCGAGTTCGTCGAGGCGCTGCATGTGCCACGGCCGGACACGAGCTGGGCCATCTCGGCGCACAAGGTTTCCAAGCGGCATGACAGCGACATCTCCGCCGTCTGCGCGGTGCTGGCGCTGCAGTTGCGCAATGGCAGCGTGCAGCAGGCGCGCTTCGCCTTCGGCGGCATGGCGGCCATCGTCAAGCGGGCCGCGGCGGCCGAGGCTGCGGTCGTCGGCCAGCCTTGGGTGGAAGCGACCGCCGAGGCGGCGGCGGCAGCGCTGGTCAATGATTTCAAACCGATGACCGACGTGCGCGCGTCCGACCGCTACCGGATGAAAGTCGCGCAGAACCTGCTGCGCAAGTTGTGGCTGGAAAGCCTGGACCGCCGCACGGTCAGCGTCTGGCGCATCGCGAGGCTGGCCGCATGAACAAGCCTGAAACACTCATCTTCAACGAGCCTGTCGTCGGCCGCTCGCTACCGCACGAGTCGGCCCATCTGCACGTCAGCGGCGCCGCGCCTTACATCGACGATCTGCCCGAGCCGGCCGGCACGCTGCATGCCGCGCTCGGGCTGTCGCCCATCGCGCACGGCAGGCTGCTCGGCGTCGACGTGGAACGCATCCGGCAGCTGCCCGGCGTCGTCGCCGTGCTGACGGCCGCCGACATTCCCGCCGACAACAACTGCGGCCCGCTGCTGCATGACGACCCCATCCTGGCCGACGGCGAACTGCGTCACGTCGGCCAGCCGGTGTTCGCCGTCATTGCGACGGATCGCGAACTCGCCCGTCGAGCGGCGTCGCTGGCCAGGCAGGTCATCCAGGGCGAACCGCTGCCGCCGGTGTTGACGGCGCTCGAGGCGCACGCGCTCGGCCAGTACGTGCTGCCGCCGATGCACCTCACGCGCGGCGAGCCGGCCGAGCAGCTCGCCGCCGCGCCGCACCGCCTGCAGGGCACCTGGAGACTGGGCGGCCAGGAGCAGTTCTACCTGGAAGGCCAGATCAGCCTGGCCGTGCCGCAGGAAGGCGGCGACGGCCTGCTGGTGCATTGCTCGACGCAGCACCCGAGCGAAATGCAGCAGCTTGTCGCGCATGCGCTCGGCTGGCAGGCGCATCGCATCGCCGTGCAATGCCGGCGCATGGGCGGCGGCTTCGGCGGCAAGGAGTCGCAATCCGCGGTGTTTGCCTGCGTGGCGGCCATCGCCGCGCTGAAGCTGAAGAAGCCGGTCAAGTTGCGCGTGGACCGCGATGACGACTTCCTCATCACCGGCCGACGCCACGGCTTCGACTACCGCTGGGACGTCGGCTTCGACGCCGACGGCCGCATCCTCGCCGCCGACATCGACCTGATCTCCAACGCCGGCCACAGCGCCGACCTGTCCGCGCCGGTCATGGCCCGCGCGCTCTGCCACTTCGACAACGCCTACTGGCTGCCGCATGTCGCCATGCACGGCTACAGCACCAGGACGAACACGCAGAGCAACACCGCCTTCCGCGGCTTCGGCGGGCCGCAGGGCGCCATCGCCGTCGAGATGATCCTGGACGGCATCGCCCGCCGGCTCGGCCTGGACCCGGCCGAGGTGCGGCAGCGCAACTTCTACGCGCCGGGCCGGGACGTGACGCCCTATGGCCAGCAGGTCGAGGAACTGCACGCCCAGGCCCTGACGGCGCGGCTGCTGGCCAGCAGCCGCTACGCCGAACGCCGCGCCGAGATCGCCGCCTTCAACGCCGGCAGTCGCGTGTTGAAGAAGGGCCTGGCCTTCACGCCGGTCAAGTTCGGCATCTCCTTCAACGTCGTCCACCTGAACCAGGCCGGCGCGCTGGTGCATGTCTACACCGACGGCTCGGTGCTCGTGAACCACGGGGGCACGGAGATGGGCCAGGGCCTGAACACCAAGGTCGCGCAGGTCGTGGCGCATGAGCTGGGCCTGCCGCTGTCGTCGGTGCGCTGCTCGGCGACGGACACCAGCAAGGTCGCCAACACCTCGGCCACGGCGGCCTCGACCGGCAGCGACCTGAATGGCAAGGCCGCGCAGGACGCGGCGCGCAAGATCAAGGTGCGCCTCACGGCACTGGCGGCCGAGCGCTTCGGCTGCGCGGCGGAACTCGTCGCTTTCGAGGGCGGCCAGGTCAGCGGCGGGGGGCAGAGCGTCGCCTTCTGCGAACTGGTCGCCGCGGCCTATCTGCAGCGCGTGCAGCTCTGGAGCGACGGCTTCTACACGACGCCCGGCCTGCACTGGGACCGCACCAAGCTGCAGGGCCATCCCTTCTACTATTACGCCTGGGGCGGCGCCGTCTGCGAGGCCCTCGTGGACACGCTGACCGGCGAGAGCCGCATCACCCAGGCCGATCTGCTGCACGACGTGGGCAGCAGCCTCAACCCCGCGCTCGACATCGGCCAGGTCGAGGGCGGCTTCATCCAGGGCATGGGCTGGCTGACGATGGAAGAACTCGTGTGGCACCCGGTGACGGGCCTGCTCACGACCC
The DNA here is from genome assembly GCA_004211235.1 of Rubrivivax sp. The sequence goes on along the minus strand of SEEY01000073.1, from coordinate 1,309 downwards.
ACGCGCCCAGCACCTACAAGATCCCGACTGCCAACGACTGCCCGACCGAGCTGCGCGTCGAGCTGTTCGGCGCGCCCAATGCCAGCGAGACCATCCACCGCAGCAAGGCCGTCGGCGAGCCGCCGCTGCTGCTGGGCTTCGCGGCACTGCTGGCGATCAAGGACGCGTGCGCGGCCTGCGGCCCCGAAGGCTGCGATCCGCCGCTGCGCGCGCCGGCGACGGCCGAGGCCGTGCTGGACGCCATCGACGCGGTGCGATGACCGGCAACGGGGGCGCCACAGGCCGCAACAATCACGGCAAACCTCCAGGGAGGGAACGCCGTCATGAAACCCCTGTCTTGGGGCGCCGCGCTGCTGATGGCGGGCACGGGCGCCGCAGCGCCCATCCCTACCGCGACGCTGCGTCCTGCGTCTTGATCGACCGTGGCTTCTCGCCACGAATCGCTGACCGGACCGGCGCGCTGGTGAGCCGTTGACAGCGCGCTGATCCGCGCATCGATCATCAACGCCCGCGTTGCGCTGCAACCACCACCGCCTGCGTGCGCGAGCTGACGCCCAGCGCCTTCAGCACCGCGGCGACGTGGTCCTTGACCGTCTCGACACTGACGCCCAGTTCGCGCGCAATGAGCTTGTTCGGCAAGCCTTGGCCCAGCAGGCGCAGCACGTCTTTCTGCCGCGGCGTCAGTGGCAGCGTGGTCCAGTCGGGCACGGTCACGACGGCGGCCACGGCGCCGTCTTCCTCCGAAGCAGCCAGCTGCGGCACATAGGTGCCGCCGGCCATGACCAGGCGCAGCGCCCGCTCCAGCGTGCTGAGGTCACTTCGCTCGGGCACATAGCCCATGGCGCCCGCGCTGATGATGCGCAAGGCTTCGGAAAGGTCGTCGCCGCCCGAGATGACCAGCACCGGCACAAGCACTTGATCGCGATGGATGCGCTGCAGCAGCTCGAAGCCACCGGGCACGCGCAGGTCCAGCAGCACGAGATGGGGCTGCTCCCGTTCCATGGCGGCCCAGGCGGCGGCGCCGTTGTCGACGCCCTCGACCGAGGTGACGCCAAACTGCTGCTCGAGCAGGCCGGTGACGGCGGCGCGCACCATCGGAAACGCATCGACCAGCAGAACCCTCATCGCGCCGCCCCCTGTTGGGCGCCGATGATAGTCAACGCAAGGCGGCGGCCAGCAGGGGTTTGGCCCAGGCGGGCACACCGGCCAACGGGGCGTGTGACACGACACGGCCGGCCTGCATCTGCAGCAGCAGCACCGGCTGCGGCCGCCTCCCGGCGCGCGGGTCGGCCTCGAAGCTGTTGTCGTA
>SEEY01000688.1 GCA_004211235.1 Rubrivivax sp. | reverse complement strand
GTGTTCGACAGTGCCGCCGACGAAGCCAGCAAGCCCGCGGCCGGTCAGGGCGCGCACTGGTTTTCGGTGGCCGACGTCGATGGCGATGGCCGCGACGACATCATCTACGGCGCCGCCACCGTTGCGAGTTCCGGCAAGCTGCTCTACAGCACCGGCCTGTGCCATGGCGACGCGCTGCACGTCAGCAGCTTCGACCCGTCGCGCGAGGGCCAGCAGGTCTTCATGGTCCACGAGAGCCCGCGCTGCTACGGCGAGCACGGCCTGGAGATGCATGACGCCGCGACGGGCAGGATCCTGTGGAGCATGTCCGGCATGAACACCGACGTCGGCCACCGAAAACCAGTGCGCGCCCTGACCGGCCGCGGGCTTGCTGGCTTCGTCGGCGGCACTGTCGAACACCCAGCGCTTGCTGAGCCTGCCGTCGCGCCAGTCCCAGGCGGCGATGACGGCGCGCGTGTAGTAGCCGCGCGAGAACACGGCGCTCGGGCGCTGGCCGTCCAGGTAGGCCACGCCGGCCAGGAAGCGGTCGACACGGTTGCCGTAGGCATCGCCCCAGGCCTCGCCCTGTCCACCGCGGGGCGGGTCGTAGTCGGCCGACGCCATGGCAGCGCCTGTCAGGCCGTTGAAGACGGTGATCCACTCCGGGCCAGCCAGCACGTAGCCGCTGGCGTTGCGGTGGTCGGCGCTGGCGTCGCCGATCACTTTGCCTTGGCCGTCCACCGTGCCGTCGGCCGTCTTCATCATCAGTTCGGCCTTGCCGTCGCCGTCGAGGTCGTAGGCGACCATGTGCGTGTAGTGGGCCCCTGCGCGGATGTTGCGGCCGAGGTCGATGCGCCACAGCCGGGTGCCGTCGAGCTTGTAGGCGTCGACAAAGGTCGGGCCGGTGTAGCCGCGCTGCGAGTTGTCCTTCGCATTCGTGGGCTGCCACTTGACGATCAGCTCGTACTGGCCGTCGCCGTCCAGGTCGGCCGGCGTGCCGTCGTTCATCTGGTAGGTGTAGGCGACGCCGTCGGGCGTCGTGCCGCCCTCGGGCTTCTGCAGCGGCACCCGCAGGTAGGGCTGGCTCCACGGTGCTGCGGCGGCGGAGGCAGCGGCCTCCTTGCCGTTGACGACGGCGCGTACCGTGTAGAGCGAATCTGCACCGCCCTGGGCGTCCATCAGGTTGGTGAGGGACTGCGGCTCCTGCGTGATGCGCCTGCCATCACGGTAGACGTTGAAGCGCACGCCCGCCGGCTCGGTGCCCATCAGCCGCCAGCTGACGAACACGCCGTTGGCTGTGGCCAGCGCGACGACGCCACGGTCGAGCTTTTCGACCAGCTTGGGCTGAGCCTGCGCGCACGCCGCAGCGGTCAGCAGCACGCTACAGGCCAGTTTGGAGATCGAGGACGAGAGGGTCATGCAGCAGTCCATTTCCTATTCGCGGCAGTGGTGCCCTGGGCCGGGCCGAGCGACGGGCCGCTCCCAAGCCGGCCCGTCTGGCGATGTGCGAGCGGGGCCTTCCCCGCGAGCATCGCCGTCCCCTCGGGGGACCGACCGGGCCCGCCCGCGTTCAGCGCGCGGGTTTGGGCGGGGGGCACCATTCCAGTAAAAAAAACGGCCCCTTGCGAGGCCGGGGCGCCTGAAATCCAGGCGCAACAGGAGTGGCCGTCCGGCCAGCGCCCGGAGATCAGAGCTTGAAGCCCAGCGTCACGTAGTAGCGGCGGCCAGACCAGGCGAGTTCGTTCGGACGCGACAGGTCACCCGCGTAAGTCAGCTCGGCCTGGTCCGTCAGGTTCTTGGCCTCGATGGACAGCGTCAGGTTCTTGGTCGCCTTCCACTGGAACTTGGCATCCAGGTAGCCGGTCTTGTCGTTGAAGTTCGGATTGCCCGAGACGTCGTTGCCACCGGTGTAGTACTTGTCGCGGTAGGCGTAAGCCAGGCGGGCGTTGAACTTCTCGTCGTCGTACCAGAGGCCCAGGTTGTAGGAGTTCTTCGACAGGCCGGGATACGGCAGCACCGAGTTGTCCAGCGGGCTGATGAGCTCATTGCCCTGGGCGTAGCTGAACGTCATGCGGGTGTAGTTGGCATCCACGCCGAAATTGCTCAGCCAGCCCGGCAGGAAGGACAGCGCCGTGCGCCCGGCCAGTTCCACGCCCTGCGTGCGGGCACCCTCGCCGTTGATGGCCTGCGTCACGTCGAAGATGCGGCCGTCGCCGTAGAAGTTGACCCCGCGATTCACGATGCCCTTGCGGACATAGGTGTTGATGTCGGTGCGGAAGGTGGCCAGGCTGACCTGCGTGTCGCGGCCGGGGTAATACTCCAGGCTCAGGTCGTACTTGGTAGCGCGGTAGGGCTTCAGGCTGGGGTTGCCGGCCGTGCAGTCGTCGGTGCCGTCACCGCCGGGGCGCGCGGGGCTGCCGCTGCCGGTCGTGCAGGTGATATTGGGTGCCAGCAGGTCGATCGCCGGCCGGGAC
>SEEY01000687.1 GCA_004211235.1 Rubrivivax sp. | reverse complement strand
CGTGACGGTGAAGCTGCCGGTCAGCGTGTTGCAGCCGCGGCCTTCGCCGCTCCAGTTCAGCCCGCCCGCCGTCGGCACATGGAAGGGGTAGCGCGCCAGGCCGCCGTAGCTGCCCGGCTGGATCTGGCCGATGCCGCTGGGCTGCTGGAAATCGGCGCGCCAGTTTTGGTCGCCGGACACCACCACGGTCAATTTGCCGCCCTCGGCGCTGACGGACAGGTTGGCATTGGCGCGCGTGTAGCTGTAGCTGCGGCCGTCGCCGATGTAGTCGCCGCCGTCGCTCTGCAGCGTGATGCTGCTCTGGCCTTGCGGCGCGGTCGCGGGCGGTGCCGGCACATAGGCCGACAGCTGCACGGCCGCGGCGTTGTTCGTCGCGACCGGATCGCCGGCCGACGTGACCATCATCAGGTTGGCGATGCTGCCGCTGACGCCTGCCGCCACGGTGGCCGGCACGGTGAACACAAGGCTGCCGTTCTTGGGCAGCAGCGGCACGCGCATCGTCGCGCCGGTGGCCGTGGGGCAGGTCGCGCCGCCGCTGGCACTGCAGCTCAAGGTGCCCAGGGTCTGGAAGCTGCCGAGCGTGTTGGCGATCAGCACGTCGCGGGCCTCGTCCGGCCCGGCGTTGCTGACGGTCATCGTGTAGGCCGCCGTCGTGCCGGCCGCAACCGGCGCGGCGGGCGCGCTGCCGCTGATGCTGACGTCCGCCGTGTAGGCCTTCAGCACGGCAGCGGCCGAGTTGTCGGTCGTCGTCGCGTCGTTGCCGGCCACCACGGCGGGCATGCTGCTGAGCGTGCCGCTGGCGCCCTCGGCGACATTGACGCTGAGCACCAGTGCCAGGCTGGCCTTGGCCGGCAGGTCGGGCAAGGGGATGCTGGCGGCCGGTGTCGCCGTGGCCGGGCAGGCGCCGCCGCTGGCGCCGGTGCAGGTGTAGCTGGCGAGCGTCAGGCCCGCCGCCAGATTGGGCGTGAAGACGACGCCGGTTGCGGTTGCGGCGCCGGTGTTGCTGATGGTGACGGTGATCTGCGTGGCGCCGCTGGCGGCCACGGATTCCGACGGCGCGTTGGCGAGCAGGCTGACGTTGCTGGTGGCCGGTGTGGTGGGCGTGGTCGGTGTGGGTGTTGCCCCGCCACCGCCTGAACCGCCACCGCCACAGGCCGCCAGCCACAGCCCGGCCGCGCACGCCGCGGCCCAGGTCCTGAACCCTGGATTCATCACCGATCCTCCCTTGCACGCTCCTTGTGACGGAGCTTGATTGCCGAGCCGGCCGAGACGCCGGGCGGGCGAATTCTAGGAGTGGCCTGACTTCGACGTCAGCGGGAAAGGCGGCCGCGTGGACGGATGCGAGGCCGGCACCGATCGACCTCGGCGCGGTGCCAGGCTGCACCACCGTTGCGCGATCACGTCGGCATCCTGGAAGCGCGTTTTCTATCAGATATAGCAATCTTTGCAGGCTCGCGCGAATTCGGCAAAATGTCGCACCGTGAATCCCTCCAACGCCGTGCCCGATACCTGTTCCACCACTGAGGCCGCCCAGCGCCTGGGCATGGCAGTTCGTTCCGTGCAGTTGATGGTCGACCGCGGCGAACTCCAGGCCTGGAAGACGCCCGGCGGCCACCGCCGCATCCTGCGCAGCTCGCTGGATGCCTGGCTGGCCACGCGCGGCGGGGCCGTGGCGGCGCCGCCCGTGCCGGCGGCCATTGCGGGCGGCCGGCCGCTGACGCTGCTGCTCATCGAGGATTCCGCCCATTTCCAGAACCTCATCAGCCTGGTCGTCAAGCGGGCGCTGCCGGACGCCGTGCTGCATGTCGCCTCCGACGGCATCGCCGGCCTGGCGATGGCCGGTCGCCTGGAGCCGGACCTGCTGCTCATCGACATCCTGCTGCCGGGCATCGACGGCGCCGCGCTGATCACCAGCCTGCGCTCGCATCCGCAGTTCGCGCGCAGCCGCCTCGTCGTGGTGACCGCGCTGGACGAGGCCCAGCGCGAACCCTACCGCCTCGCGCTGGACGGCGTGCCGGTCGTGCACAAGACGGCCCTCGTCACCGAACTGCCGCCGCTGCTGGCCGGCCTGGTCACCGCGCCGTGAGGCTGCAGATGTGCAGCGCCGCGGACGGCCTTTGACATGACCGCGCGGCTGCTACTCATCGAGGATGACGCCTCGATCACCCGCTTCGTCGAGCTGGCGCTGGACGGCTTGCCGGGCCCGGACGGCGGTGCGCCAGCCGTCGAGCTGCATGCCGTGAGCACGCTGGCCGCGGCGCGCACGGCCCTCGCGGCCGGCGGCTGGGGCCTCGTCATCAGCGACCTGATGCTGCCCGACGGCTCCGCGGAGTCGCTGCTGGCCGACGGCCTGGCGCTGGCACCCGGTGCGCCGCCCTGGGTCGTCTTCAGCGCCGGCGTGCGCGAGGACCGTCGCCGCGAGCTCGCGGCCCGTGGCGTCGCCCGGGTGCTGT
>SEEY01000072.1 GCA_004211235.1 Rubrivivax sp. | reverse complement strand
ATGGTGTCCGCGGGCGGCGCGGCCTGGACGGCCGAGGCCACCAGGCATGCGGCCGCGCACAGCCAACGCAACACTCAATCTCCCTCGACCCACTCCATGCGGGCACCGAGTTCGCCGATGTGCTCGACGAAGTTCGGATGCGCGCGGCGGATCGGCGTCGCGTTCTTGATCACGCTCTTGCCGGGGATGCTGGCTGCCACCATCAGCAGCGCGATGGCCACACGGATGATGTAGGGGCTCTCGACCTCTGCCGGGCTCAGCGGCTTGCCGCCGAAGGTGATCATGCGATGCGGGTCCGAGAGAAACGCATGCGCGCCGAACTTGGCCAGCTCGCTGGTCCAGCCCATGGCGCCGTCGTAGACCTTGTTCCAGAACATCACGCTGCCCTCGGCCTTGACGCCCAGGGCCACGAAGATGGGCAGCAGGTCCACCGGCACATAGGGCCAGGGTGCGGCCTCCACCTTTTGCAAAATGTTGCGCGTGAAGGGTTCCTTCACCTTCAACGGGCCGTCGGTGACGCAGCGGCTCCAGCCGTCCTCGTGGACGATCTGCACGCCGAACTTCGCGAAGGTGCGGTCCAGCAGCGGGAACATCTCCGGCGCGCCGTTCTTGACCTGCACATTGCCGCCGGTGATGGCGCCCAGGGCCAGGAAGGTGACGATCTCGTGGAAGTCCTCGGTGAAGGTGTAGTCCGCGCCGCCCAGCTCCTTCACGCCGGTGATCTTCAGCTTGGACGTGCCATGGCCGTCGATCTGCGCGCCCAGCAGCGACATGAAGTTGCAGAACTCCTGCACATGCGGCTCGCTGGCCGCATTGGTCAACGTCGAGACGCCATCGGCAAGCGCCGCGCAGAGCACGAAGTTCTCGGTCGTCGTGACGGAGGCGTAATCGGTCCAGTGGTCGTTGGCCTGCAGTCGACCGCTGGCGCCACCCTCATCCGCCTGGTGCACCACCCGCACCACCAGGCCGTCCGGATGGCGCTCGACGCTGGCGCCAAAGCGCTCGAACACCTCCACATGCGGGTCGATCTCGCGCGCGCCCAGGGTGCAGCCCTTGACGTCGTCCTCGATGCGCGCTGCGCCGAAGCGGGCCATCAGGCCGGGCACCAGCATGATGGACGAGCGCATCTCCTCGGGCAGGCGGTCGGTGGCCGGGTCGAAGTGCGTGTCGCGGTGGTGGACGTCGAGGATGCCGGTCTTGAAGTCCAGCTCGACCATGGAGCCGAGCTTGCGGAAGACTTCGACGATCTTCTTCACGTCGGTGATCTCGGGCACGCCGCGCAGGCGCACCGGCTGCTTCGTCAGCAGCGTGGCGCACAGGATGGGCAGGACGGCGTTCTTGTTGGCCGAGGGAGTGATGCGGCCCGAGAGGGGCGTGCCGCCGTGGACGATCAGGTGGGACATCGAATGAGGGATTCAGTGCGCGCAAGCGGCGCGCGGTGGCATTGTCTGCGTTTGCCGTGCACTGCATCGGCAGCGGCGCGGAAGCTTTGTTCCGATCTGTGGGAATCAATCCTCCGCGGCCGGGTCGAGCCGCTGGGCACGGTTCAGCCGCCAGGCATCCGCCGGATCGGTGAAGACCTGCTCCGCCGTGGTGCCCGTCTCGCGGCCGGCGGCGTCGATGGCGATGCGCTTGTCGAAGACGTAGCACTCGCCCTGCCAGTCATCCGCGGCGTCGGGGAAGGCTTCGAGGTAGTTCAGGATGCCGCCGTCCAGCTGCGCCACCTGCAAGCCGCGTTGCTGCATCCACGCCGCCGTCTTCTCACAGCGGATGCCGCCGGTGCAGTACATCGCCACGGTCCGGCCCTGCCATTCGTCGCGGTGCGCCTCGACATAGGCCGGGAAGTCGCGGAAGTGGGCCACGCCGGGATCGACGGCGCCGCGGAAACGGCCGAGCTTGAACTCGAACGTGTTGCGGTTGTCGAGCACCACGGTGTCGGGGTCGGCCAGCAGCTCGCGCCAGCGCTGCGGGCTGACGTGGGTGTCGGTGGCGTCGCCCCGTACGCCGGGAATGCCGAAGGCGACGATCTCGCGCTTGACCGAGACCTTGAGGCGGCTGAACGGGCGGCGCTCGCAGGCGTTGTGCTTGAAGTGCAGGTCGGCCAGGCCGGGCCGCGTTTGCAGTTCGGTTTCAAACTTTTGCACCGCCTCCGCCTCGGCGGCGATGGCGGCACTGAGCCCTTCTTCGGCGACGAGGATGACGCCGCCCAACCCCAGCGCAGCGCCACGTTCACGCAGCCATTCGGCGAAGGCGGCCGGGTCGGCGATCGGGGTAAAACGGTAGAAGGAGCTGTGAACCACGGGCATAGCGCCGAATTGTCGACTCGTACACTGGCCACGCCATGTCCCGCCTCAAAGTCCTCCCCCAATACCTGATGCCCAAGGGCGCCATGACGCGCCTGGCCGGGCGCATCGCGAGCAAGCCGCGCGGCAGCGTCACCACGTCGACCATCCGCCGTTTCGTGGCCCGCTACGGCGTCAACATGGACGAGGCGGCGGAACCCAGCATCACGGCCTACGCCACCTTCAACGACTTCTTCACACGTGCGCTGAAGCCGGGCGCGCGGCCGCTGGCCGAGGCGCCGCTGATCAGCCCGGTGGACGGCGCCATCAGCCAGGTCGGCCGCATCCAGGGCGACCAGGTCTTCCAGGCCAAGGGCCAGGCGTTCTCGACGACGGCCCTCGTCGGCGGCGATGCGCAGCTGGCCGCGCGCTTCCAGGACGGACTCTTCGCCAACCTCTACCTCAGCCCCAGGGACTACCACCGCATCCACATGCCGGCCGACGGCCGACTCGTGCGCATGGTGCATGTGCCAGGCGCGCTGTTCTCGGTGAACCCAACGACGGCGCGCGGCGTGCCGGGCCTGTTCGCGCGCAACGAGCGCGTCGTCTGCGTGTTCGACAGCGACACCCTCGGGCGCTGGGTGCTGGTGCTCGTCGGCGCCACCATCGTCGGCAGCATGACGACCGTCTGGCACGGCCCCATCGGCCGCCGCGGCCCGGTGCGGGAATGGGATTACGAACCGGGCCAGGTCAGCCTGAGGCAGGGCGACGAGATGGGCCGCTTCCTGCTGGGCTCCACCGTCGTCATGCTGTTCGAGAAGAGCGAGCTGCAGTTCAACCCGGCGTGGCAGCCGGGCGGCGCCATCCGCATGGGCGAACTAATGGCGCGATAGGGGCGACGTGGCCAGCAGCGCGCCGGCCGCATCGGCCTGCAGAGGCCGGGACAGCAGCCAGCCCTGCAGATGCGTGCAGCCCAGGCGCTCGGCCTCGGCGGCCTGAACCTCCGTCTCGACACCCTCCGCCACGATGGCCAGGCCCAGCGCCTCCGCCACCACGCAGGCGGCGCGCACGACGGCGGCGGCCGAGGGCTCGGGCAGCGGGTCGACCATGCTGCGGTCCAGCTTGAGCGTCGTGATGGGCAGGCGTCGCAACAGCGTCAGCGAACTCTGGCCGGTGCCGAAGTCGTCGAACGCCACGCCCATGCCGGCCGCGCGCAGCCGCGCGAGCTGGGGCAGCACGCCGTCCAGATGGGTCATCGCGGCGGTCTCGGTGATCTCGACCTCCAGGCTGGACGGCGGAAGTCCGTGGGCGCGCACCATTGACAGCACCCAGTCGGCAAAGCCCGGGTCTTCGAACTGCAGCGGCGACACGTTGACGGCCACCGGCCGCAAGCCCAGCCCCTGCTGCTGCCAGCTGCGCAGCTGCCGGATGGCCTGGTGCAGGATCAATGCGCCCAAAGCGACGATCTGGCCGGTGCGCTCGGCGGCGGGGATGAAGTCCGCCGGGCTGACGCGGCCTTGGCCCGGGCGCTGCCAGCGCACCAGCGCCTCGAAGCCGGCGAGCTGCCGGCCGCCGGCGCTGAACTTGGGCTGGTAGTCGAGCTGGAACTCCTCGCGCTCGATGGCGGCGGCCAGGGCCTGCTCGATTTCCAGCAGATCGGCCGCGCCGGCCGCCATGCCGGCGCTGAAGGCAACGACCGCGGGCCCCGCCTGCTGCTTGGCCTGGTGCATGGCGATATCGGCCGCACGCAGCAGCGCAGCGCCGGCCTGGCCGTGGGCCGGGTAGCGCGCGACACCGACCGACAGGTGCACGTAGAGCGCGCGGTGGCCGACCGTGAACGGTGCGTTCATCAGCGCCAGCAGGTGCTGGCCGGCCAGCAGCGCGGCGCCGTCGTCCACCACACCGGGCTGCAGCAGCAGGAACTGGTCTTCGCCCAACCGGGCCAGCAGCGCATCGGGCGGCAGCGCGTCTCGCAGCCGCCGGGCGATGGCTTGCAGCAGCGCATCGCCGGTCTCGTGGCCCAGGCTTTCGTTGACGAGCTGGAAGCGGTCGACGTCGGCCGACATCAGCGCGAAGCCGGGCGCGCCCGGGGCCGTCAGCTCGGCCAGGCGGCCCAGCGCCGCATGGCGGTTGGGCAGGTCGGTGAGTTCATCGTGCAGGGCCTGGCGGCGCAGCGCCTCGATGGCGCGCTGGCGCTCTGTGTCGTCCAGCATCAGCACCTGCAGCGCGGGACTGCCCTGCCACTCGATGTAGCTGGTGATGCCGCGCACGTAGAGGGAACTGCCGTCGCGGCGCAGGCGCTCACCCTCCCAGGCCACGTGGCCGCCGCGCTGTGCCATCAGCAGGGCATGGCGCGCCCGGGACGCCTCGATATCGGCCGGGGCGATGGCGGACTCGATGGAGCGCGCGCCGTCCAACCAAGGCATGCCGAACATCTGCAGTGCCGCCGGGTTGACATAGACCGCGCGGCCGTCGACGACGATCACCATGCCCTGCATGGACTGCTCGTAGAGCAGGCGCAGCTGGGCGTTGGCACGCTTGGTCTCGTCATGGGCGCGACGCACGGACAGCAGGATCAGCGCCATGGCCAGCGCGGCCTGCACGAAGGTGCCGAGGATGTGGGTGATGTTGGAGCGGGCCAGCGGGTCGAGCACCGGGCCGCTCAGGTGCACGACGCCGGACACGACGAAGCAGCCGGCCACGAGGCGCTCGCCCGCCACGCCGCCGCGCCACAGCCAGACCGCAGCCAGCCAGGCTCCCCCGGCCAGGATGACGGCCGCGGCGACGACGGCGTAGCGCTGCTGCACGAGGGCCAGCGCCAGGATCACGACGAGCAGCGCGACGAAGCGTGGCGCATGGCGCCGCCAGGACCACGGCCGCCCGCGGTAGCGCGCGGCGCCGGCGAGTTGCAGGGCGAGCGAGGCAATGAGGCAGGTCGTCGCGACGGTGGCCTGCACCTTGTAGGCGGCGGAGTCGACATCCGCCGGCACCAGCGCCACGCCGAGCGTCAGGCCGACGGCCAGCAGCAAGTGGCTCCAGCCCCAGTCGCTGATGTGCGGATGCCCCGGTTCGAGCCGCGCCAGCGCCAGCAGCGCCACGCCGAGCAGGGCGATCAAGCTCGTGCTGATCAGCAGTGACCCGGTCATCGACCGATCCTAGCGAGGACGCCCTGCTGCGGGCCTCTGCCGGCTTACGCCACGTTGTCTGAATGCCGGCCGGATGTCACGGCGGGGAGCGTCACCACACGAACGTGGCGACGCCGCTGGCCGGCAGCTCGTAGCCGAAGCGCCGGCCCGGCGCCTGCACCGTGAAGCGGCGCGGCTGCGCCGCCGAGTTGCTGACGATGAGCACGGTGCCGCCGTCGGGGTTGGTGAAGGCGACGTGGTCCAGCCCTTGCGCTTCCCCGGTCGAATCGACGCGCCGCGCGCCCTGATGCACGAAGCGGCTGGCATGGCCGAAGGCGTAGTACTCGATGTTGCGCGTGACCTGGCCGGTCTTCGGGTCGATGGTGACGACGCCGCGGCAGTCCTTGCAGCCGCCCAGGTGCGGGCCGTGCTGCGGGTCCAGCGCCAGGTTCCACATCAGCACGCCGCGCGCGCCGTGGCGGGTGCTGCCGATGATGAGGTTGCGCATCAGCCACGGCAGCGTCTCGGCCCACTGCGGCTTCCATTCGCCCCCGGAACATTCGGTGAACCAGACGTCCAGCTCGGGAAAATGCTGCGCCACCTGCGACTGCGCGGACACATCGCCGGCATAGCAATGCCAGGCCACGCCGGAGACGAACTTGCGCGCCGTTGCATCGGACAGCATGGACAGCGGGCTCCAGGGCTCGTCCCAGTTGTGGTCCCACTCCAGGATCTGCGTCTTCATGCCCCGGCGCTGCAGCAGCGGGCCGAGGTGCTGGCCCACGACCTCGGCGCGGGTGCGCGGCGTCATGCGCATGCCGGGGTAGTCCGGCGGCTCGAAGTGCGGCTCGTTCTGCAACGTCAGCGCAAAGATGGGCACGCCCTCGGCCTTCATCCCGTCGACGTAGCGCACCAGGTAGTTCGCGAAGGCGCCGTAGTGCTCGGGCTTGAGCTGGCCCTGCACGAGGCTGTCCGTGGTCTTCATCCAGCCCGGCGCGCTCCACGGCGAGGCCATGACCTGCAGCTTCGGGTTCAGCGCCAGCGCCTGCTTCACCGCGGGGATGACGTCCTCGCGCTCACGCGCCAGCGAGAAGTTCGCCAGCTGCGAGTCGGTCTGGCCCGGCGGCATGTCGTCCAGGCTGTAGTGGCGCCGCGAGAAGTCGGATGCGCCGATGGTCAGCCGCGTCAGCTCGAAGCCGACGCCACCGTTCTCGCGCGTGAACAGCTCGCGCATCAGCGCGTCGCGCTGCGGTTCGCTCATGCCGTGGCGCAGCAGCCAGGCCGAGCCCTCGGTGAGGGCGGCGCCGAAGCCGGCGATGCGCTGGTGCTGGCGCGTCGGGTCGATGCGGATGACGGCGTCGGCCTTGGCAGGTGTGCTGACCGTGCTCGGCGCCAGCAGCTGCTGCTGATCGGCCGTGGTCAGGAAAGCCCGTACAGGTGCGGCGTTAGCACCGAAGGCGCATGCGGCCGTCACCGCCCAAAGGAGTTGCTTCATGGCTCAGCCCAGTCGAAGTTCGCTCGCTGCGTCGAAGACGCCCAGCAGGGACTCGTCGATGTCGAAGGCGAGTTCGTCCCCGGCCACGACGCGGCGGCCGTCGTGCACGATGACCGAGAAGCCCTGCTCGCCCAGCTTCATCCAGACGACCTGGTGGTTGCCCATGGGCTCGACGAGCTGCACGGTGGCCCGCCAGCGGCCGTCGGCCTGCAGGCGCACATGCTCCGGCCGCACGCCGAGCATGAGGCTCTGGCCCGGCTTGACGCGGCCGGCGGCGAGGCGCAGCGGCAGCACGCCCTCGAGCGACTGCCCATCCGCGCCGACGCGGGCCGGCACGAGGTTGATGGCCGGCGCCCCGAGGAAGCCGGCGACGAAGAGGTTGGCCGGCTGCTCGTAGACCTCGCTCGGCGTGCCGATCTGCTGGATGACGCCGCTCTTCATGACGACGATGCGCGAGGCCAGCGTCATCGCCTCGACCTGGTCGTGCGTCACGTACACCATCGTGCTGCCCAGCGTCTGGTGCAGCAGCTTCAGCTCGCGGCGCAGCTCGGCGCGCAGCTTGGCATCGAGGTTGGACAGCGGCTCGTCGAACAGGAAGACGCCGGCCTCGCGCACCAGCGCCCGGCCGATGGCGACGCGCTGGCGCTGGCCACCGGACAGCTGCGCCGGCTTGCGGTTCAGCAGCGGCGTGAGCTGCAGCATCTCGGCGGCTTTGCTCACGCGGCGGGCGATCTCGGCCTTGGGCGTGCCGGCCACGCGCAGGCCGAAGCTCATGTTCTTCTCGACGGTCATCGTCGGGTAGAGGGCATAGCTCTGGAACACCATGCCGATGCCGCGCTCACTCGGCTCGGCATCGGTCATGTCCTCGCCGCCGATGTGGATGCGGCCCGCGCTCACGTCGATGAGGCCGGCGATGCTGTGCAGCAGCGTCGACTTGCCGCAGCCCGAGGGGCCGAGCAGCACCAGGAACTCGCCTTCGTGCACCTGCAGGTCGAGGTTCTTGATGACCTCGTTGTGGCCGAACTTGATGCTCAGGGCCTGGATGTTGACGCCACTCATTTCACTGCCCCGGCGGCAATGCCGCGAACGAACCAACGACCTGAAATCAGGTAGACGAGAAGAGGCACGGCCGAGGTCAGGATGGTCGCGGCCATGTTGAGGTTGTAGAGGCGCTCGCCGGTCGTCGTGTTGATGACGTTGTTGAGCTGCACTGTCATTGGCTGGTGCTCGCGGCCGGCGAAGGTCAGGCCGAGGATGTAGTCGTTCCACACGCCGGTGATCTGCATGATGGCCGCGACGATCAGCATCGGCGTGGACATCGGCAGCACCAGCTGCACGAAGATGCGCCAGAAGCCGCCGCCGTCCACGCGCGCCGCCTTGAACAGCTCGCTCGGCAGGCCGGCGTAATAGTTGCGGAACAGCAGCGTCATGATGGGCATCGCGAACACCAGGTGCACGACGACGATGCCGGGCAGGCTGCTGTAGATGCCGGCCGCGGCCTCCAGCTTGACGAGCGGATAGATCATCACCTGCAGCGGGATGAAGGCGCCCAGCATCAGGATGCCGAACAGCCACTCGCCGCCCCGCGGCTTCCACCAGGACAGCGCATAGCCATTCACGGCGCCCAGCAGGATGGGCAGCACGACCGACGGCACCGCGATGGCCACCGAGTTCCAGAAGCCGCCACGCACGCCCTCGCAGCTGACGCCGGTGCAGGCCTCGCTCCAGGCGGCGCGCCAGGCGTCCAGCGACGGCGCCGACGGCAGCGCGAAGATCTGGCCGAGGCGGATCTCGTCCATGCTCTTGAACGACGTCGTCAGCATCACGTACAGCGGCAGCAGGAAGAAGGCCGCGGCGAACAGCAGGAAGCCGTAGATGCCGAGACGCGCCCAGATCGCCGTCTTTTTGCGTGCGCTCATCAGTGCCCCCCCTGCGCCTTCTGCCGACTGCGCGCATAGGCGAGCGGTGCAATCAGGGCGAGCACCGTCAGCAGCAGCATCACCGCGCCGGCCGAGGCCAGGCCCAGGTTGGCGCGGCTGAACAGGTGGTCCATGATGAATTTAGCCGGCACGTCGCTGGCGATGCCGGGGCCGCCCTGGGTCATCGCGACGACGGTGTCGAAGACCTTGACGACGCCCACGGCCAGCAGCGTGAAGACGGTCGCCAGCGTCGGCGCCATCATCGGCAGCACGATGGAGAGATACACGCGCCAGGCGGGGATGCCGTCCAGCCTAGCGGCCTTCCAGATCTCCTCGTCGATGCCGCGCAGGCCGGCGAGCATCAGCGCCATGACGAGCCCTGCCCCTTGCCACGTCCCGGCGATGACGACGGTGTAGATGACCATGTCCTGGTCGACGATCCAGTCGAACTGGAAGCTCTTCCAGCCCATCTGCTGCATCGCGTTCTGCAGGCCGCTCTCGGGGTTGAGCACCCACTGCCAGACCAGGCCGGTGGCGACGAAGGACATCGCGTAGGGATACAGGAAGGCCGTGCGCAGCACGCCCTCGCCGCGCACCTTCTGGTCGATGAAGACGGCCAGCAGGAAGCCCAGCAGCATGGCGGCGACGACGTAGAGCACGCCATAGATGGCGAGGTTGTGGATGGCCAACTGCCAGCGGTCGCTCTCCATCAGGCGCTCGAACTGCTGCAGCCCGACGAAGTCGTCGCGCGGGAAGGTGCGCGAGCTGGACATCGACGTCCTGACCGTCCACAGCACGGTGCCGACGTAGCCGACGCAGACGATCAATGCGAGAGGCAGCAGCGCGCCCCAGGCCGCGAGGGAACGGCGTTTCATGCCGTCAATTCCTTAGGGCAGAGACAATGTCCTTCTGCGTCTTCTCAACGGGGATGTTGCGGTTCCAGAAGGCGGTGATGACGTCCTGCAGCGCGCCGTTCTGGTCGGGCGTGAGGTAGATCTCGCCGTTGCCGACCTGGCGGGTCTTGTCCTTCATGGCGGCCACGCCCATCTGCGCGCACATGTCCATCTTGCTGACGTCGACGTCGGTGCGGATGGGGATGGAACCCTTCTTCATGCTGAAGGCGACCTGCGTGGCCGGCTGCGTGATGACGCTGGCCAGCAGCTGCTGCGCCTTGATCTGGTCGGGCTTGTCGGTCTTGGGGAAGACCATCACGTCGCCTTGCACGATGTAGGGCGCCTTGGGGCCGAAGCCGGGGGCGCAGCCGTAGTCCTTGCCGGCTTCCTGCTTCGCCTGCGCGAATTCGCCCTTGGCCCAGTCGCCCATGATCTGCACGCCGCCGCGGCCGCTGATGAGCATGGCGGTGGCATCGTTCCAGTTGCGGCCCGGCGAGCCCTTGTCGACATAGCCCTGCAGGCGCTTGTAGGCGAGCAGCACCTTCTTGAAGTCCTCGCCCATGATGGCCTTGGGGTCACGATCCTTGAAGACCTTCAGGTAGAGATCGCGGCCGCCGTAATGGGCCAGCGTGGCGGTGAAGACGATGCCGTCCTGCCAGGGCTGGCCGCCATGCGCCAGCGGCACGAGGCCGGCGGCCTTGAGCTTGTCCAGCACCATGAAGAGTTCGTCGAAGGTCTTGGGCTCCTCGGCAATGCCGGCCTTCTTGAAGGCGGCCTTGGAGAACCAGAACCAGGTCATGTTGTGGATGCTGACCGGCGCGGCGTAGTAATGGCCCTTGACGCGGATGACGTCCAGCACCAGCTGCGGCAGGAACTTGTCCCAACCGTCGCGCTGGGCGACGGCGTCGATGTTGTTCAGGTAGCCCTGGTCGACGATGTCGCGGAACTGCTGCGTGGTGTTGAACTGCGCGGCCGTCGGCGGGTTGCCGCCGGCGATGCGGTTGATGGCGACCGAGCGCGCCTGCTCGCCCAGGGCGACGGCCGTGTCCACCCACAGCCCGCCCTGGGCCTTGTAGGCCTCGGCCAGCGTCTTGACGGCGGCAGCCTCGCCGCCCGAGGTCCACCAGTGGATGACTTCGGCCTTCAGCGGCGCCTGGGCCGCGGCCGGCAGCGTGGCGGCGGCGAGGATGGCGGCAGCAGCCAGGGCGTGGCAGGGGAACTTCATCTTGTCTCCGGATCTTTGAGGTCGGTCTGCCGCAGTGTCCACCGCCGCCGCAAAACCCGCCTGGGGGATGACCCTGTAATCTTTCGTTTAGAAACTTGCGCACCACCCCTTGGGGCCGGGTGCGGCGCGTTAATTATTCGTTCAGGAACTGGCCGTACCAGAGGCCGCTGTCCTTCAG
>SEEY01000686.1 GCA_004211235.1 Rubrivivax sp. | reverse complement strand
GTGACGATGCGCGCCATCAGCTCGCTGGTGGCCGGCGTCAGCTCGGACGGCTTGATCAGCACGCGGTTGCCGGCAGCGAGCGCCGCGATGGCCGGCTCCATCGCCAGGTAGTAGGGATAGTTCCAGGGCGAGACGATGCCGACGACGCCGAGCGGCTGGCGCATCAGCACATTGCGGCCGGGCAGGAAGTGCAGCGGCGTGGCGACGCGGCGCGGCTTCATCCAGCGACGCAGTTTTTTCAGCGCATGGCGGGCGCCGGACTCGACCGTGAAGAGGTCGGCCAGCAGCGACTCCTGGCGCGCGCGGTGGCCGAAGTCCTGGGCCATCGCGGCGGCGAGTGCCTCGCCGTGCTGGCGGGTCATCTTGAGCACCCGCTCAAGGCGGTCGCGGCGCACCTCGTAGCTGGGCATGCGCTCGGCCTCGAAGGCGCGGCGCTGGTTCAGCAGCGCCAGGTGCAGACGTTCCTGCAGCGCGGTGTCCATGGGCCTGTCTCCGGTTCTGGATCGAATCCGGGGAGGCTAACCGCAAGAGGGGGCGCCGGCATGGGGGCCGGCCCTGGACTAGAGGGCTGCGTCTAGTCGCGCAGGCGACACGTCGAGGTTGCGAATTTGCGGGCCGAGCGCCGGGCCGCTTCCAAGCCGGCCCGTCATGGCGATGGGCTTGCGGCTCAACGCCGCAAGCATCGCCGTCCCCTCGGGGGACCGATCAGGCCGGCCCGCGTTCAGCGGCGGCGGACTGGGCGAGGGGTACGTCAATGCCTGAAGTGGCGCACGCCCGTCAGCACCATCGCAATGCCGCGCTCGTTCGCGGCAGCGATGACCTCGTCGTCACGCATCGAACCACCCGGCTGGATGACGCAGGTCGCGCCGGCATCGGCCAGCACGTCCAGGCCATCGCGGAAGGGGAAGAAGGCGTCGCTGGCGACGGCCGAGCCGGCCAGCGTCAGGCCGGCGTGCCCGGCCTTGATGGACGCGATGCGGGCGGAGTCGAGGCGGCTCATCTGGCCGGCGCCGACGCCCAGCGTCATGCCGCCACCGCAGAAGACGATGGCGTTGCTCTTCACGTACTGGGCCACCGTCCACGCGAACATCAGGTCGTCGAGCTGCTGGGCCGTGGGCTGCAGCGTCGTGACGATCTTCAGGTCTTCCTTCTTCAGGAAGTGGTTGTCGGAGGTCTGCACGAGCAGGCCGGAGCCGACGCGCTTGACGTCCTGCGCATTGCGGCCCTGGTCCCAGGGGCGCGGGCCACCGGCCGGCAGCGCGATCTGCAGCAAGCGCACGTTGACCTTGCTCTTGAACACTTCCAGCGCCTCGGCGCTGAAGGCCGGCGCCATCAGCACCTCGACGAACTGCTTGACGACGAGCTGCGCCGCCGCGCCATCCACCTCGCGGTTGAAGGCAATGATGCCGCCGAAGGCGCTGGTGGGGTCGGTCTTGAAGGCCTTGCCGTAGGCCTCGGCCGCGCTCGCCGCCACGGCCACGCCGCAAGGGTTGGCGTGCTTGACGATGACGCAAGCGGGCACATCGAAGCTCTTCACGCACTCCCACGCTGCATCGGCATCGGCGATGTTGTTATAGCTCAGCTCCTTGCCCTGCAGCTGCCTGCCGGTGACGAGCGAGCCGGGCGCGGGGAACAGGTCGCGATAGAGCGCGGCGCTCTGGTGCGAGTTCTCGCCGTAGCGCAGGTCCTGCACCTTCACGAAGGTGGAGTTCATCTGCGCCGGGTATTCAGCCTTGCTGCCGTCTTCCTGCAGCGCCGACAGGTAGCTGCTGATCGCCGCGTCGTACTGGGCAATGCGGTTGAAGGCGGCAATCGAGGCGGCGAAGCGCGTCTTGTCGCTGGTCCGGCCATCGGCCTTCAGTTCGGCCAGAACGGCGGCGTACTGAGCCGCGTCGGTCAGCACCGTCACGTCCTTCCAGTTCTTGGCCGCGCTGCGCACCATGGCCGGGCCGCCGATGTCGATGTTCTCGATGGCGTCTTCCAGCGTGCAGCCGGGCTTGGCGACGGTCGCCTCGAAGGGGTAGAGGTTGACGGCCAGGATGTCGATGCGCGTGATGCCGTGCTTGTCCATCGCCGCGACGTGCTCGGCAAGATCAGAGCGCGCCAGCAGGCCGCCGTGGATCTTGGGATGCAGCGTCTTCACGCGGCCGTCCATCATTTCCGGGAAGCCGGTGTGCTCGGCCACCTCGGTGACGGGCAGGCCGGCATCGGCCAGCAGCTTGGCCGTGCCGCCGGTAGACAGCAGCTTGGCGCCGAGCGCGTGGAGTTCCCTGGCGAATTCGAGGATGCCGGTCTTGTCGGAGACGGAGAGGAGTGCAGTCAGTTGAGTCATGTTTTCAATCAGTTGAGGTCGGAGCTTCTCGCTGCGCTCAAAGGTCCAACCCGCAAGAATTACAGATTGTGATCAGTCAGCTTGCGACGCAAGGTGTTGCGGTTGATGCCCAGCCATTGCGCGGCC
>SEEY01000071.1 GCA_004211235.1 Rubrivivax sp. | reverse complement strand
CGTTCGCGTTGACCCACATCTTGTTGTAGGTCTTGCCGTAGAACGTGAAGTCAAAGCCGAGCGCCTGCTCGAAGGCGCCGTCGGAGGTGCGGAAGTTCTTGGCCGTGCCGGTGGCCGTGAACAGCGCGCCGGCGTCTGCCGGCACGAACAGGTCCCAGCCCGCGCCCTTGTTCGTCACGTCGGGGTCGTTGCGGCGGCCGCGGCCTTCGATGTCCTTGGCCGGAGCCAGGAAGGCGTTGCCGGCGTCAATGGCGGGCGAGAAGGCGTCAAGCTCGAAGTTGTCGTCGAAGCCGTTGCCGGTGGACACGCCCTGCTCGCCGAGGATGTTGTCGGCGCCGTCGATGTCCAGGAACAGCGGGTTGCCGGTCTGGGAGTTGCCGTCCTTGCCCGACGCCGCCTGCCAGGCCGCGAGCGTGGCCTGGGTGGCGCCGTTCCAGAGGCCGATGTAGGCGTTGGCCGCCTGGCCGCGGTAGAGCAGGTTGTAGTTGCTCTGGAAACCGGCCTGGCTGTTGGCGTCCACGGCGATGCCGTAGCCGGCGTCGACGCGCAGGATGTTGTTGGCCAGCAGCACGTTGGCGGCGCTGCCGGTCAGGCGGATGCCCTCGCCGACCGTCTGCAGGATGGTGTTGTTGTAAAGGCCGTCGCCCGCGTTGGTGTCGTGGCCGCCCTGCACGCGAACACCCTGGTTGGTGTTCGCGTAGATGACGTTGTTGAAGATGCGGCTGTAGCCCGTGTCGATGATGCCGACCGAGTTGCTGTAGATGCGGTTGCCCTGCAGCACGCCGTCGTAGACCTGCACGCCGGTGGTGTTGGCGTAGATGGCATTGCCACGCAGCGTGGTGCCGTAGCTGCCTTCGATGCCGGTGCCGTTGTGATGGACGAGGTTGCCCTCCAGCAGCAGCGTGCCGTAGGCGAACTGGATGCCGTAGCTGGCCTGGTTGTAGACCTCGTTGTTGCGGAACACCGTGCCGCCGCCCGAGTAGCTGTACATGCCGACCGAGCTGTTGTCGTGGACCTTGTTGGCCACGGCCAGGTTGGCGGTGCCGCCATAGAAGTACAGGCCGGTGGCGTTGTTGCGGATGTCGTTGCCCTGCGCAACGTTGTTGCTGCCGTTCTCGAAGTAGATGCCGCGCTGCGCGTTGTTGCGCAGCACGTTGTCGACGACGAGATTGCCGTCGTTGGTGGCGCCCAGCGAGATGCCGTCGTTGGCGTTGCTGCTGATGTCGTTGGCGCGCAGCGTGTTGTTGTCGCTGTCGGAGCTGGTGTTGAACACCACGCCGTAGGCGCCGCCGGTGATGTTGAGGTGGTCGACGGTGACGTTGTCGGCGCCGGTGAAGTCGACGGTATAGGCGCCGGT
The DNA here is from genome assembly GCA_004211235.1 of Rubrivivax sp. The sequence goes on along the minus strand of SEEY01000071.1, from coordinate 9,775 downwards.
GTTGGTGTTGCCGCGGTTGATGGTGGCGATGTGGCCGACGCCGGTCGGGCCGCTGATCTGCACGCCGGAATCGCTCTGCTCGAGCGGCACGTTGGTGTAGACGCGGTAGACGCCGCTGTCGACGTGGACCACGTCACCCGGGTTGAGGTCATAGGCCCGCAGCAGCGCCGCGAGGCTGGACATCGGGTGGGCGGCGTCCTTGCCGCTGTTGAGGTTGTTGCCGATGGCCGTGCTGCTCTCGTCGCCGGTCAGGCTGCCGTCGTTGACGTAGAAGTCGGTGCCGCCATTGGCGATCAGGAAGGGTTCGTCCGAGCGGTCCTGGGCCGCGAGGCTGCCGTCGCCATGGCGCAGCACGGCGCGGATGAGCGCGGTGTTGCCGGCGGTGGTCTGGTCGGGCGTCCAGCTGTAGTGGCCGTCGCCGAAGCGGTCCATGGACAGGCCGGTGGCCAGGGTCTGCCAGGTCGTGCCGCTGTCCAGGCTGGTCTGCAGGTCGACCGTGGCCTGCAGGTCTGCCGCGGGCACGACACGCAGAATCTCGATGCCATTGATCAGCGCGCCACCGGCCTTGGTGATGAGGTCGAGGTCGATGCCGTGGCCGCCGCTGGCCACGACATTGAACTCGCGCACCACGGCCTTGAAGTTCGCGCCCGCCGTGGCGCGGATGTCGAAGTTGCTCTGCACGGTGTTGCCGTTGAGCATGATGTCGAACACGCGTGTGCCGGTCTGGGCGTAGACATAGGTCTCGGCGAAGTGCAGGCGCACGACGTACTGCCCATCGTCGACCGGCAGTTCGTAGCTCAGGCCCTGGCCCACGGTGCCGTTGCCGTACATGGCGCTCTGGTAGACGCTGGCCGGCGCCGGGTTGACGGCGCCGGTGAGGTCCACCGGCTCGGTGAAGCTGGTGTAGCTGTAGCCCTGCGTCTGGTAGCTGTTGCGCAGCCAGTGGCCGAGCGCGCTGTCGTCCACCGGGCCGGCATTGCCGGCGTTGATGAGCAGCGCCGGCTCTGTCTGGTTGATGCCGGCGGTGTGCCAGCTGACGTCGACCGCCGTGCCGACTTCGAGCTTGGCATAGCCGTTCGGGCCGGTGACCTGGATCAGCGGCACCGGGCTTTGCGTCGCGTTGACCGTGTTGCCATAGGCGCCCATGTCGATGCGGGCGCCGTTGTTCACCGGCTCGTTGACGAAGGCAAAGCTCGGGTCGCCGGCATCGACGCCGGCCGAGCCCACGGCCAGGCGGAAGTCGTCGTCGCGGCCGGTGTCGCCCTGCACGCGCTGCAGGCGGATGGCGTCGGCGGTGAACTTGCCGTAGGCGCCGGTGTCGGTGACGCGCACGGTCAGCGTGTGGCCGGTGACGACCACGGTGGTGATCTCGCGCCACTGGGCGCCGTCGGCCGTGAAGTCGACGGGCAACGTGTTCTGCGCGGTGCGCTGGAAGCTGATCTGGTTGTCCGGATCCGCGAGGCCGTCGTAGACCTCGTAGGGCGTGTTGGCGGCGTAGCCGCTGGTGGTCGTCCAGGTGGCGGCGATCTGGTAGGTGCCGGGCGCCAGGTCGGTGAAGGTGTAGGTGGCGTAGTTGCTGCCGGTGCCGTAGACGGTGCCGCCCGCCTCGCGGCGGTCGTTGCCGTAGCCGTTGCCGGCGCCGGTGACGGTCGTGAAGCTGCCGGTGAAGCTGACGCCGATGTCGCCGTCATCCAGCACGATGGCGCTGCCGACCGCGGCCTTGGACCAGCCGTAGACGTTGTCCGCGCCGTCCGCATCGCGGAACTGCACGGGTGCGACCTGGCTGTGGATGTCGTTGCCGGTCTCGAAGCGCCAGGTCAGCAGGTTGCTGAAGTCCACCGCCTCCCAGTTCATGCCGACGAAGGCGGTCGGGTCGGTGCCGGCGAAGAGGTTGTAGTCGCTGTCGAAGCCCCGCGCGGCGTTGGCCGGCACGACGATGGCCGTGGCGCCGCTGAGGTCGAAGACGTTGTTGCGCAGCCTGACGTTGGTGGCGTTGGCCTCGACGTCGATGGCGCGGCCGCCGGTCTGGCGGATGGTGTTGTTGTAGAAGCCGTTCTGGTCGTTGCCGCTGCGGCCGCCAGCGATGCGCGCGGCGGTGACGTTGGCCCAGAAGACGTTGTTGCGAATCAGGTCGGAACCGGAGTCGCGCAGGCCGGTGGTGTTGTTGTAGATCCGGTTGTCCCAGACCGTGCTGTTCGACGCCTCGATGCCCATGGTGTTGGCATAGACGAGGTTGCCGACGAGCTCGGAACCGCTGGCGCTGATGCCGGTGCCGTTCTGGCGCAGCACGTTGTGCTCGGCGCGCACGTTGGTCAACGACAGGCCGGTGCCGGACTCCCAGACCTCGTTGTCGCGCAGCGTGCCCTCATAGGCCATCGACAGGCCGGTGGTGACGTTGTGCACGCGGTTGTTCGTGACGGTCGGGCCGTCGTTGGCCTCATCGCCGGACGAATAGGTGTAGATGCCGGTGTACTGGTTGTAGACCTCGTTGTCGGTGATGACCACGCGGGTGGCGTACTGCGCCTGGATGCCGGTGCTGTTGCCGTTGTCATGCACCGTGTTGCCGGTGACGAGGACATCGTCGACGTTGGAGCCGACATAGATGCCACCGCTGGTGTTGCCGGTGGCCTCGAGGTTGCGCAGCACCGCGCGGTGGGCGCCGCTGTTGTCGCCCAGCACGACGCCCCACTGACCGCCGGAGAGCTTGAGGTTCTCGAGCGTGACGTCGCTCGCGCCGGCGATGTTGATGGCGTACTGGCCGCCGTTGGTGTTGCCGCGGTTGAACTCCGTGACGGCATGCAGCGCGCCGACGATGCGCACGCCGGATTCCCGGGCGGTCAGCGTGGTGTTGGTGATGAGGTTGTAGCGGCCGCTGTCGACAAAGATGGTGTCGCCCGGACCGACGTCGTAGGCGCGCAGCAGCGCCGACAGGCTGGCCATCGGGTGGGCCGCGTCCTTGCCGCTGTTGGCGTTGTCGCCTTGTGCCGTGGTGTATTCGTCGTTGGCGGTGGCGCCGTCGTTGACGTAGTAGACCTTGCCGCCGTTGGCGATCAGGAAGGGCTCGTCCGACGTGTCGCTGGCGACGGCCGTGCCGCTGCCGTTGACGGCGATGGCGCGGATCAGCGCCGTGTTGCCCGCCGTGGCGAAGTCAGGCGTCCAGCTCGTGCGGCCGTTGCCGAAACGGTCCATGGCCAGGTTGCTGGCAATCGTCGTCCACGACAGGCCGCTGTCCAGGCTGACCTGCAGGTTGACCCGGGTGTTGGCATCGCCCGCGGGCACGACACGTTGCACCTCGATGCCGCTGATCAGGGCGCCCCAGCCGCTGTTCTTGGTGATGAGGTCGAGGTTGATGCCATTGCCGCCGCTGGCCGTGACGGTGAACTCGCGGACGACGGCCTTGAAGTTGGCCCCCGCCGTGGCACGCACATCGAAATTGCTCTGCACCGTGGTGCCGTTGAGCTTGATGTCGAACGGGCGGTTGCCCGGCTGGGTGTAGACATAGCTTTCGGCGAAGTGCAGGCGCACGACGTAGCTGCCGTCTGCCACCGGCAGGGCATAGCTCAGGCCCTGGCCGACGGTGCCGTTGGCGTACTGGTTGCTCTGGTAGACGCTCGCGGGCGCCGCGTTGGTGACGCCGCTGAGGTCGACTGCTTCGGTGAAGCCGCTGTAGCTGTAGCTCTGCGTCTGGTAGGCGTTGCGCTGCCAGTTGCCGAGATCGCCGCCCGCGACCGGGCCGGCATTGCCGGCGTTGATGGCCAGTACCGGTTCGGACGGCAGCAGGCCGGCCGTGTGCCAGTCGATGGTGACGGGCGTGCCGACCGTCAGCTTGGCGTAGCCGGTCGGGCCGGTGACCTGGATCAGCGGCGCGGGGCTCTGCGTGGCGCCCGGCGTGTTGCCAAAGGCGCCCTGGTCGATGCGGGCGCCGTTGTTCAGCGGCTCGATGAAGTAGGCAGACGTCGGATCGCCGCCGTCCACGCCGGCCGAGCCCGGCAGCAGGTGGAAGTCGTCGTCCGCGCCGTGGTCGCCGCCGATGCGCTGCAGGCGGATCGCGTCCGCGACGATCTTGCCGTAGGCACCGGCATCACTGACGCGCACAGTCAGCGTGTCGCCCGTGATGACGACGGTGGCCAGGTCGCGCCAGTTGGCGCCGCTGGCGGCGTAGTCGACCGGGAGGTTGTACTGCGGAGTGCGCGTCGTGCGCACGACGTTGGCCGCCGTGGCGGCGCCGTCGTAGAAGTCGTAGAGCGTGTTGCTGGCGTTGCCCGAGGTGCTGCTCCAGGTGCCGGCCACGACATAGGTGCCGGCCTGCAGGCCCGTGAAGGTGTAGGTGGCGGTGTTGCTGCCAGTGCCGTACTGGTTGCCGTTGGCTTCGCGGCGGTCGCCGCTGTAGCCGGGCGTGCTCGTCGTGACCGTCGTCCAGCTGCCGCTGAACGAGACGCCGGCGTCGCCGTCGTCCAGGATGACCGCCGCGCCGACGGCAGCGCCGTCCCAGCCGGAGAGGTTGTCGGCGCCGTTCGCGTCGACGTAGTTCGGTGTGGCGATGCGGCTGTGCTGGTCGTAGCCGGTCTCGTAGACCCAGTCGGGGCGGCTGGTGAAGTCACGGCCTTCCCAGCGCGTCAGCACCGTGCCCGCCTGCTGGCTGAACAGGTTGTAGTCGCTCTGGAAGCCCGACTCGCTGTTGGGGCTGACGGTGATGCCGGTCGCGCCCGCGCGCAGGTCCAGGATGTTGTTGGCGATCCGCGCGTTGCTGGCGTTCTCCACCTGCACGGCCGTGCCGCCCGTCTGCACGATGGTGTTGTTGGCGACGCCGTGCAACTCGGTGCCGCTGTGGCCGCCGCTCAGGCGCACGCCGGTCGTGTTGTCCCAGATCAGGTTGTTGGTCAGCAGCGTGTTGCTGCTGACGTTGACCCCCAGCGTGTTGTCGTAGACACGGTTGCCGCTGGCCACCATGCTGTTGATGCTCAGGCCGGTCGTGTTGGCATAGACGGTGTTGTTGGTGACGGAGACGCTGCCGGCCTCGATGCCCGTCGTGCTGCCCCAGACGGTGTTGCCGCTGACGTCGTAGTTGCTGTTGGCACCGATGCCGGTGGCGGCCGCCCAGACCGTGTTGTTGCGCACCCAGCCGTCATAGGACTGCGAGATGCCCGTGCTGACGTCGTGGACCCGGTTGCCCGTGACGTTCGGACCATCGCCCGCCTCGTCGCCCGAGGAGTAGGTGTAGATACCCGTGTACTGGTTGTAGACCTCGTTGCCACTGATGAGCAGGCGGGTCGTGTACTGGCCCTGGATGCCGGTGGTGTTGCCGTTGTCGTGGACGATGTTGTTGAGGACCTTGCCGTCGTCGATGTTCTGGCCGACATAGACGCCGCCCGAGCTGTTGCCGCTGATGTCGCTGTTGCTGAGCGTGAAGCGGTGCGCGGTCGTGTTGTCGTTGGCGACGAAGCCCCATTGGCCGCCGGTCAGCGTGACCCGGTCCAGCGTCACATCGGTGGTGCCGGTGCCCAGCACGAAGGCGTACTGGCCGTTGTTGGTGTTGCCGCGGTTCAGGATGGACGCGTGGTTGACCGCGCCGCGGATGACGACGCCGCTGTCCTGGGCATCCACCAGCAGGTTGGTCGACGAGTTGTAGACGCCGGTGTCGATGAGGATGAGGTCGCCCGGCTTGAAGTCGTAGGCGTTCAGCAGTGCCTGCAGCGAGGCCTTGGGCTTGGACGCACTGCGTCCGTCGTTGGCGTCGTTGCCGATCGCCGTCGCGTATTCGTCGCCGCCGAGCGCACCGTCATTGACGTAGAAGATGCTGACGGTGGAGGCGAGGTTGAAGGTCGCGTCCGATGTGTCCTTGACGGCCGGCTGGCTGGCCGAGCTGACACGCAGCACATAGTCGCCGCCCGGGAACTGGCCGCTGCCGGGCGTCCAGTCGAAGACGCCGTCGTTCGCCTCGTTGGCCGACACGGACAGCCAGTTGCTGCCGTCGCGGCTGATGTCGAGGTTGACGTTGCCGGTGAAGCCGTCGGAGCGCCAGCGCACCGTGAAGGTCTCACCCTCGGCCACGGTCTCGCCGCCGTTGGGCGTCATCACGCGGACGTAGACCGCCGGGCTCAGCGAAGCGAACTTCGTGTTGCCGTCGGAGCCGATGTTCGCGTAGCCGCCGCGCGGTGCGGGTTCCTGGTCGAAGGGCTGGTCGAGCGCACCCCGGTCGATGCCCGGGCTGTTGGCGGTGTCGTTCGTCAGCGTGCCGGTCAGCAGCGTGGGCAGGCCGCCCGCGCCGAGCACGGGCGCGAGCGACGCGCCGTGGAAACTGCCGTAGGTGCTCTGCAGGTGGAAGTCGTCGTCGCGGCCGTCGCTGGCGGCGCTGAAGTAGCCGAGCTTGCCGTCCGCACCGTCGATGTCGACGAACAGCGGATCGGTGGCCTGGCCGTCCAGGTCCTGGAAGTTGGCCTGGCGCCAGGCCGTCAGCGAACTGCGCTGCGTGCCCTGCCAGATGCCGACGGCACCCTGGAAGATGTTGAAGTTGGACGTGAAGCCGTTCTGCGAATTGGCATCGATGTTGAGCGCCACGCCACCCGTGCCTGCCCACAAAATGTTGTCGATGAACTTCGCGCTGGCGGCCGAGCCGTAAAGCTGCACGGCGTCGCCGGTGGTCTGGTAGACGGTGTTGCCGATGAACTGCGGGCTGCTGCCGTTGAGTTGCACGCCGGCCGCCGTGTTGGCGTAGACCAGGTTGCTACGCAAGACACTGTTGCCCTGGGTGTAGACGCCGACGCGGTTGCTGTAGACCGTGTTGCCGGTGGCCGTGGCGGTGCTGAGCCACAGGCCGACGCCGTAGCTGCCGGCCGTGCCCGGATCGTTGCTGTAGATGCGGTTGTCGGTCACCAGGCCGCTGTACATGTACAGGCCGTTGGCATTGCCGTAGACGACGTTCTGGCGGGCCTCGCCACCGCTCATGCCGATGCCGTAGTTGCCGTTGCCCATGTTGCCGCTGGCGACATTGCCCCACACCAGCGCATTGCCGCTGATGATCGCGCCGCCATTGGCGTTGTTCAGGAAACGGTTGCCCAGGCCCGAGCCGATGGCGCCACCCACCAGCGCCTGGCTGCTGCCGCCGACGTTGTAGTTCAGCCCGCTGCCGCTGTTGCCCTGGAACAGGTTGCCCTGCACGCGCACGGCCGCGGGGTAGTAGAGGTAGGCGCCCTGGCCGATGTTGTCGGTCAGCGTCGAGTTGATCAGGAAGCCCAGGCTGCCATCGGCATAGAGGCCGCCGTTGCCCCGGTTGCGGCTGGCGGTCAGTTGGTCGATGCCGCCCAGCGTGCCGCTGACGACCAGACCGGTCTGGCCGTTGTCATGCACGTTCAGGCCGGTCCAGGTCTGCAGGCCGGCATTGAGCTGGCTGGCGTAGATGCCCTCATTGACATGGCCGAAAGCCTCGATGCGGTTCAGCTCGACGGCGTCCGCGCCGCCGGTCAGCAGGATGCCGCGGTTGGCGTCGCGCAGCTGCAGGTTGCTGATGGTGACGAAGTCGGTGTCGGACAGGTCGAGCAGCGCCCAGGTGCGCTCGTTCGGCACGATCGGGAACAGCGACGCGAGATGGCCGGCCAGCGTCGGGCCGGTGAGACGGAAGCCCTCGTCGATGCCGAAGCCGCGGGTGGCGGTGCCCGACAGCGTCAGCGACTCCAGCAGCGCGTAGTTGCCGGTGTCCACGTAAAGCGTGGCGCCGGCCTGGAGGTCGTAGCTGCGGAACAGGTTGGTGACGTTGGGCTTGGGTGCACCGGCGGATTTGCCGGTGTTGCGGTTGTCGCCAGCCGCGGTGGCGTATTCGTCACCTGCGGTGCTGCCGTCGTTGACCCAGTAGGTCAGCCCGTCTTCCGGCACGGTGAAGGTTTCCTGGCTGCGGTCGAGCACGGCCGCATTGGTCACCAGGCTGACCTGGATGCGCAGGCCATGGGTGTTGAAATCGATGCCGCTGTTGCCCGGGATCCACGTGAACTGGCCGGAGTCCGGCGTGGCCGACACGACGTTGGCCACCCACTTCGGGCCGTCCGCCGTGTCCTGGTAGACGTCGATGCGCACCGGCGAATCGTCGGCATTGCCGAAGGTTTCCCAGGTGATGTTGAGCGGCTTGAACTTTTCCCAGTCGAGGTAGAGGTCGGGGCTGCGCAAGTTGATGCGCGGCGAACCGGTGACCGGCACGTCGGTGCTGGCGTGTCCGTAGGCGCCGAGGTCGCTGGCCTGGCTTTCGCTGACCTTGTAGAGGAAGGCCTGGTCGAAGTAGCCGTCGGCGTTTCCGCCGGCGATGCGGTTGGTCTTGTAGACGAACTCCACCGAACGCGTGCCGAACGGCACGTCGGCGCGCTGGCCGACGAGTTCCCAGCGGTTGGTCGTGCCGCTGGCCTTGGCAACGGCCGTGGCGAGCACGTCGTTGGCGGCGTTGCGGAAGATCAGCTGCACCTCGCCGCTGTCCACCGGGCTTTCGACCCCCATGCGGATGCGGCCGCCGAAGAGCAGCTCGAAGTCCTGGCCATCGGCCTGCGCGACGGTGAGGCCGAGCTGGGCCAGCGTGAAGGTCTGACGTGCGAAGCCGCCGGCCACGCCGCCGGCGAAGAAGAAGTTGCTGCCTTCGTAGGCCAGCGGTGCGGCCCCGTTCGGCGTCGCAAAGGCCTGCGACCCGGCGTTGACTTCCCAGCCGTTCAGGCCGTTCTCGAAGCCTGCGTTGGCGATGAGGTTCTGCTCGGCCGGGTTGCGGCCGTTGTCGACCAGCACATTGCCGGCATCGATGCCGGGCGAGCTGAAGCGTTGCCCCGCCACCGGCTCGCGCAGGCGGAAGTCGTCGCCGAGGATGCTGACGAACTCGGGCCGCGCCCAGGTCGGGTTGACGACCGTGGCGCCGACGGAGTGCAGGTCGAACTTCGCGATGTCGGCCTGCCAGTCGAGGATGTCGGCGAAGTCCTTGGTCCAGAAGCCGACCTTGCCGGTGCCGGAGGCGAACAGGTTGTTGTAGTCGGAGTAGAAGCCGTAGCGGCTGTCGTTGGCCACGTACAGGTCGTAGCCGGACATCGCCCACATCAGGTTGTTCTGCACCTCGACTTCGGTGCTGCCGCCCTCGCTGCGCAGGTTGTCGCCGGTGACGGCGTAGAAGGTGTTGTTGAACACCCGCACGTCGGCCTTGCCATTGATCTCGATGCCGACCAGCGTGTTGCGATAGAACAGGTTGTGCAGGATGCGCTGCTCGCTGGCCGCGTTGATGGCGGTCTGGTTGCCCGAGAAACGGTTGAACTGGATGGTGCCGTTGAAGGCGTTGACGCCGGTGACGTTGGCCTCGATGAGGTTGGCATGATCCAGCGTCTCGCCGCCGAGCTGGCCTGTGCCCTTGACGCCGACAGTGTTGCCGCGCACGACCTGGACCTGCATCTGCGCGCCGGCCAGCAGCTGCACGCCGGTGCCGTTGCCCTCGAAGGTGTTCGGGCGGTCGACCGACGCACCCACCCAGCCGATCGCACCCGTGCCGACGACGTTGCTTTGCAGGCCCACGGTCGCGCCGCTGACGGTGTTGCCAGCGAGCTGGTTGGCGGCCACATAGTTGATGCCCAGCGCGCCGCCCTGGATGCGGTTGTTCTCGATGAGGCCGTTGAACGTGGCTTCCAGGTCCAGACCCGTGCCGTTGCCGCTGGTGATGAAGGTGTTGCCGGCGATGCGGCCGCTGGCGCTGGAGCCGCCGACGATCTGCATCGCGGCGGGGTAGCCGGTGATGGTGTTGTCGCGGATCTGCACGCCGGTGGCG
>SEEY01000070.1 GCA_004211235.1 Rubrivivax sp. | reverse complement strand
TGAACCCACTGTCCGGCGGCGAACTTGAGTCAGCGCTTGACCATCGCGAGCAGCCGCGTGACGCGCTCCTCGGTGGACGGGTGGGTGGAGAACATGCCGCGCAGCCCGCCGCCGGACAGTGGGTTCATGATCATCATCTGCGCCGTCTCGGGGTGGGCCTCGGCAGGCGCCATCGGCGTGCCCTGCGCGTAGCGGTGGATCTTGTCGAGCGCCGAGGCGAGCGCGGCCGGGTCGCCGGAGATTTCCGCGCCGCCCCGGTCGGCCTCGAACTCGCGGGCGCGGCTGATCGCCATCTGGATCAGGCTGGCCGCCAGCGGGGCCAGGATCGCGACCGCGATGCCGGCCAGCGGGTTGACCGGGCGGCCGTGCTCATCACGCCCGCCGAAGAAGGCGGCGAAATTGGCTAGCATGGAGATGGCACCGGCCATCGTCGCGCTGACGGTGCTGATGAGGATGTCGCGGTGCGCCACGTGCGCCAGCTCATGCGCCATGACGCCGCGCAGCTCACGCTCGGACAGCACGCGCAGGATGCCGGTCGTCGCGGCGACGGCAGCGTGCTCGGGGTTGCGTCCGGTGGCGAAGGCGTTGGGCGCCGCTTCGTCGATCAGGTAGACGCGCGGCATGGGCAGGCCGGCGCGCTTCGCCAATTCGGCCACCATGCCGTAGAACTGAGGCGCCGATGACGCGTCGACCTCGCGGGCGTTGTACATCTTCAGCACCATGTCCGCGGAGAACCAGTAGCTGAAAAAGTTCATGCCGACGGCGATGACCAGCGCGATGAGCATGCCGGTCTGGCCGCCGATCATGGCGCCGACGGCCATGAACAGCGCCGTGATGGCGGCCATCAGCATGGCGGTCTTCACGAGGTTGAACATCTCAGGTCGCTTTCGCAAGTGGGAACGGCATGGCAGATGGTGCCATGCCGGCCGACTTTCAAGCGTCGAAGCGCTCGCCGACCGCGATGGGCCGCGCCTGCAGGAAGGCCGCCGCCGGGCCGCGCTTGCCGCCGGCACGTTGCAGTTCGGTGAGCCGCAGCGCAGCGTCGCCACAGGCCACGACCGGCCCCGGCGCGATGACCTCCCCCGGCTCGCCCTGCCCGCCAACGATCTCCGCCCGCCAGACCTTGACCGCCTCGCCCGCGAGCGTCGCCACGCCGCCCGGAAAGGGGTCGAAGGCGCGCAGCCGGCGCTCGATCTCGACGGCCGATTGGCGCCAGTCGATGGCGCTTTCGGCTTTCTCGATCTTGTGGGCGTAGGTGATGCCGTCGGCCGGCTGCGGCGTGCGCGTCAGATGCGCCGCCTGCACGGCCTGGACGATCAGCCGCCCGCCCATGTCGGCCAGCCGGTCGTGCAGCGCCGCCGTCGTGTCGTCGGCGCGGATGTCTTCCCGGCCGATGAGCAGCATGTCGCCCGTGTCCAGGCCGGCGTCCATCTGCATGATGGTGATGCCGGTTTCGGCGTCGCCGGCCTCGATGGCGCGGTGGATGGGCGCGGCGCCGCGCCAGCGTGGCAACAGCGACGCGTGGATGTTCAGGCAGCCGCGCCGGGGCAGGTCGAGCACCCACTGCGGCAGGATGAGGCCGTAGGCCGCAACGACCATCACGTCGGCATCCGCGGCCAGCAGCGCCTCGCGCGCAGCGGCCGCGTCAGCGGCGTACTTGCCGTCCAGCTTGAGCCCTTGCGGCTGCGCGACGGACACGCCGGCCGCGACCGCCCGCTGCTTGACCGCGGACGCCTGCAGCTTCATGCCGCGGCCGGCCGGGCGGTCGGGCTGGGTCAGCACCAGCGGCACGCTGAAGCCGGCGGCCAGCAGCGCGTCCAGCGCGACGGCGGCGAACTCAGGCGTGCCGGCGAAGACGACTCTCATGCGCAGGCCCGGCTCAGAAGCGCTGCTGACGCTTCTTCGCCTCGGCCTCTTCCTCACGCGCCTTCTTGATCATCTTGCTCTTGATGCGGTCGCGCTTGAGGGGGCTGAGGTATTCGACGAAGACCTTGCCCTGCAGATGATCCATCTCGTGCTGCACGCAGACGGCCAGCAGCCCGTCGGCATCGAACTCGTAGACCTCGCCGTCACGGTTGGTGGCGCGAACGGTCACTTCAGCATGCCGCGGCACCTTGTCGTAGATCTGCGGCACCGACAGGCAACCCTCCTCGCCGTCGACCATGACTTCGCTCTGCCGCACTAGCTCGGGGTTGATCAGCACACGCGGCGTGTCGCGGTCCTGCGAGGTGTCGATCACGATGACACGCTCATGCACGTCCACCTGGGTCGCCGCCAGGCCGACGCCGTCGGCGGCGTACATCGTTTCGAGCATGTCGTCGACGAGCTGGCGGATGCGTTCATCCACGGCGGTCACGGGCTTGGCGACGGTGTGCAGGCGCGGGTCTGGATAGCGAAGGATGTCTAGTTGAGCCATGGCGCCTTGTAAGCACTCGCAAACGAGCGCTAGCGGTTGTTGGTTGCGTCTGGGGAATGCGGGCAGAATCGCCGGGATTTTCGCCGATCTGGCAATCCCTTCGGAGACCGCGCCTGATGCCCGCTGCCCGCCCCGCCCAAATTTCCGTCCTTGCGGCCTGCCTGACCCTTGCGACGACCGCGGCCTGGGCCCAAGCCAGCAAGCTGCCCGTCACACCCGAACAACGCCGTGTCGCCGAGCAGGTGGCCTCGGCCGGCGTGCCGCTGTCCGAGCTGGCGCCCAACGCACCCGACAGCCACACCGTCGTGGCCGGCGACACGCTGTGGGGCATCTCACGGCTGTTCCTCAAGAGCCCGTGGCGCTGGCCGGAACTCTGGGGCATGAACCGCGACCAGATCCGCAATCCGCACCTGATCTACCCGGGCCAGATCCTGCATCTCGTCAAGGTCGACGGCCGCGCCCGGCTGCAGTTCGGCCAGCGCGTCGGCGGCGACGGAGCGGGCGGCACCCTCAAGCTGAGCCCGCAGATGCGCATCTCGGCGACGGACAGCAGCGCCATCCCGTCCATCCCGCTGCACCTGATCCAGCCCTTCCTGACCGACGCCGTCGTCTTCGACACGGACGTGCTCGCCACCGCACCGCGCATCGTCGCGACGCAGGAGGGTCATGTCATCGTCGGCAAGGGCGGCATCGCCTACGCCCGCGGCGATTTCGGCGGCGCGACCGACTTCCGCGTCTTCCGCACGTCGCGTCCGCTGCTCGACCCGACGACCAAGGAAATCCTCGGCTACGAGGCGCCGTACGTCGGCACGGCCGACCTGATCCGCCCGGCCGAAGACCGCAAGAGCGCCGACGGCAAGGGCACCGACGTCATTCCCGCGACGCTGCAGGTCAGCCTGGCCAAGCAGGAGGTCGGCATTGGCGACCGCCTCGCTCCGGCGCCGCAGCGCAACCTCGACCGCTACGTGCCCCATGCGCCGGAGCGGCCGATGGCGGGTCAGATCGCGTCCGTCTACGGCGAGGCATTGAACGCCGGCCAGAACCAGATCGTCGCCCTGAACCGCGGCGCACGCGACGGCGTCGAACGCGGCCACGTCTTCGCCATCTGGCGCGACGGCGAAGCCGTCGTCGACCGTACGCAGGATCGGCCGCAGCAGATCAAGCTGCCCGACGAGCGCCACGGCATCCTGTTCGTCTTCGAGGTCTACCAGCGCGTGTCCTATGCGCTGATCATTTCGGTGAAGGAGCCGGTCAAGACCGGCGACCGCTTCACCCAACCATGAAGCCCCTCGCCCAGTCGCGCCGCGCTGAACGCGGGCGCATCTGGTCGGTCCCCCTGGGGGACGGCGATGCTCGCGGGGGAAGCCCCGCTCGCACATCGCCCAAGCGGGCCGGCTTGGGAGCGGCCCGGCGCTCGGCCCGAAGGCCCATAGGGTGCGCCAGCACCATGGACAGCTGATGCTTTTGCCGGGCGAGCTGGCCGCCTGGCTGCGGCTGACGGAAAGCGTCGGCCCTGCTTCTGCACGGCGACTGCTGGCGATGGCCGGCAGCCCGGAAGCGGTCTTCGAGCTGCCCGCCGTGGCGCTGGACCAGGCGCTGCCGGGCAAGCAGCGCGAAGCCTTCAACCAGCCACCGGAGCACCTCGCCGAACTGATGATGCAGGCCCAGGCCTGGATGGCCGAGCCGGGCCACGGCCTGATGGCGCTGGGCGATGCCGACTATCCGCCGCAGCTGCTCGCCACGGCCGATCCACCGCTGCTGCTGTGGCTGCAGGGGCGCCACGAGCTGCTCGCGACGCCCTCGCTCGCCATCGTCGGCAGCCGCAACCCGACCGCCCAAGGCGGCGACAACGCCCGCGCCTTCGCGCGTGCGCTCAGCCAGGCCGGCTACACCATCGTCTCGGGCCTGGCCCTTGGCGTGGACGCCGCGGCCCACGAGGGCGCGCTGGATGCCGGCGGCGCCACCATCGCCGTCGTCGGCACCGGGCTGGACCAGGTCTACCCGCGCCGCAATGCCGGTCTGGCCGCCCGGCTCCTGGCCGCGGGCGGCCTCATCGTCAGCGAGTACGCCCTGGGCATGCCGGTGCTGCCCGCCAACTTCCCGAAGCGCAACCGCATCATTGCCGGGCTGAGCAAGGGCTGCCTCGTCGTCGAGGCGGCCGTGCAATCGGGCTCGCTGATCACGGCGCGCATGGCCAGCGAAGGCGGCCGGGAGGTGTTTGCCATTCCGGGCTCCATCCACTCGCCGCAGGCACGCGGCTGCCATGCGCTGATCCGGCAGGGCGCCAAGCTGGTGGAGTCGGCCGAGGACGTGCTGGAAGAACTGCCGCCGCTCGGTACTGCCATGGCCACCGCCGCGGCCGACGAGGTGCCTGAGGTGGCCCACGAGCAGCAGGCGCTGCTCGACGCGATGGGCTTCGATCCGGTCAGCCTGGACGCGTTGATGGCCCGCAGCGGCTGGCCGGCGGCCGACCTCAGCGCGGCCCTGCTGGAGCTGGAACTGGACGGCCGGATCGCCCGGCTGGCCGGCCAGCTCTTCCAGCGGCGCCGGGCAGGATAGCAACTTTCGCTGCCCGCAAGAGAGACCGATCCGGGGGGTTATTCGCAGCCGGATGCGCCGAAACGCTGGGCTATCATCCCCTCACGATGTTCGATGTCCTGGTTTATCTCTACGAGACCTACTGGCGCCCCGACGCCTGTCCCGACACGGCGCAGCTCACGCGCAAGCTGACGGCGGTGGGCTTCGAGAACGACGAGATCCAGGAGGCGCTCAGCTGGCTGCAGGGCCTGGCCACCGCCGGAGACGACTATCACGGCGAGCAGAGCGAGCATGCGCTGCGCGTGTATTCCGCCGCCGAGGTCGACCACCTGGGCGAAACCTCCATCGGCTTCATCAGCTTCCTCGAGTCCGCCGGCGTGCTGCCCGGGCCGATGCGCGAGATGGTCATCGACCGCGCCATGGCCATCTCGGGCAGCCCGATGGACCTGGAAGACCTGAAGATCATCGTGCTGATGGTGTTCTGGAGCCTGGGTGAGGAGCCGGATGCGCTGATCCTCGACGAGCTCTTCGTCGCTCCGGAGGAGCGGCTGATCCACTGAGCCGAGCTCACACCGCAAAACGGCGCCTCTGGCGCCGTTTTGCTTTTTCAGCACCTCATTTGAGCTGCGTGGGATCGGCGTCCAGCTTGGCCAGCGCCTTGCGCGTGGCCTGCACGGTCAGCGCTTCGTCCTGGGCCGGCAGCAACAGGCCGGCCTGCAGGAAGGCGGCCATCCGGTTCAGCGAGAACAGCACGCCGCGCCCCTTGGGCGTGACGAACAGCGCGAGCTGCTTGCGCAGGCCACGCCAGGCCAGCTGCACCTGCTCGTTGCGGCCGCGGTAGTCGAGCATGAACCAGCCGCCCACCTGCAGCTCGCGGGCCCAGGCGACCATGGCCGGCGTGGGCGCCGAGCCGCCCTCGGCGACGACTTCCATGCCGTCGGACTCGTGGCCGGAGAGGTCGCGCACCAGCATCTCGTCGACATGGGTGTCGCCGTCGACGTCCTCGGGCAGCATGGCCTCCAGCGTCTCGAGCTGGTCCATCAGTTCGTCCAGGCGCTCGCGCGGAATGGCGGCCGTCTTGGCCGTGAAGGCGGCGGCCAGCGCGTTGTTGAGCTGACGCACATGCTCGTCCTGCTTGTCCGTGGCCAGCCCGGCGTGGCTCATGCCGTCGCGCAGGGT
Source organism: Rubrivivax sp. (assembly GCA_004211235.1). The sequence continues at coordinate 5,007 of SEEY01000070.1, read as the reverse complement.
CTTGAGCAGCGGCGGCAGGCGGCGGATGACGTCGGCACGGTCCTCGCGCGACGACTTGGCGCTGGCGCTCCAGATGAGGTCGGCCGCGGCGCGCTTCATGGCCTTGGTGACGTCGGACTGGGCGCCCGAGCGCACGGCCGTCACGGCCAGCACGTCGGCCCAGACGTGGAAGAGGAAATCGCGCACGCCGTCCTGCACCGGCACCTCGGACAGCATCTTGCGCAGCTCGATGGTGTACTGGATGGCCAGCGTCTCGCGCTGCTCGACCTGCTGGGCCAGCGACACACCGCGCTTGGAAGCCTGGTTCTCGTTCTCGAAATAGTGGTCGAGGAACTTCTCGAACTCGGTCAGCACGGTCGAGAACACGCGCCGGCCGGTGTCGGGATAGGCCTCGACGACCTGCACGACGCGCTTGATCTCACGCTCCAGCGCGTCGTTGCTGGCCCGCTCCGCGCCCGGGCCGGTGGCCTGGGCGGCGTTGAAGCCCATCACGCAGGCGCCCATGCGGTCGATCAGGCGACGGGCGGGGTGGTCGGCAGCGGCGAAGAAGTCGGGCTCGGAGACGGCCACGCGCAGCACTGGCATCTGCAGGCGCGCGAACCACACGCGCACCGAGGCCGGGATGCGCTCCTCGGTCAGGATGCTCTGGAACATCATCGCGACGATCTCGATGGTGGCGCGCTCGGCCGGCGTGCTGGCAGCCTGCTTCAGGACCTGCTTGAAGGCCTGGTTGCGGGCGCCGATCTCCTCAAGCTGGCGCGGCGCACTCTGGCCACTGGTGTCGGCCGCGCCACCGCCACTGCTGCCGGCGCCACTGGCCGGCGCACCGGGCCGCCGCTGCAGCGACTCCTGCGCATGCCTGATGGCGCCCATCAGCCGCGGCGAGGCGGCCTGGCCGGCCTGAGCCACCTGCGCGGCCGGCGGCGCGTCGGCCAGGGAGGGCCGCGATGCAGCACCGCCCGGCGCGCCGGCAGGTGCAGCCGCGCCCAGCCCGGCCAGGCTCGGCTTGCCGCCGCCAGGCCGGGCCGGCACCTGGCTGACCTGACTCTTGGTGACCGGGAACCCGGGGACATGGCGGGCGAGCACCCGCTGCAGCTGCGCCATCACCTCGTCGGCCTGAGAGCTCGCCCGGCTGCGCGGCAGTTCGCCGCTGCCGGACGGCACGGTCAGCGGCGCCAGGCCCGAACTGTGCGCCACGGATGGCTGGCCGGCCGCAGCCGGCGCTGGCGCTGGCGGCGTCTGGCCGCCAGCGGCTGCAGCGGCCTCCTTGGCGGCCTGGGCCGTGCGGCGGATGAAAGGGCGCAGGTCGACCTCGGGCAGCACCTTCTGCGCGATCAGCCAGCGGTTGGTCTCGTGATAGGCCTCGCTGATGAGCTGGGCGAATTCCTCGTGCAGTTCGTGGTGCAGCAGCTGCCAGACGTTGGTGTCCAGGCCGACGCGGGTCCAGGCGTCCAGGGCGATGCGGGCGACGACATGGGCGCGCAGCAGGTCCAGCGGCTCGAGGTCGTCATGGGCTTCCAGCGACTGCATGCGGGTGCGCAGATCGGTGAACTCCCAGGTGGCACGGTCCATCATGACCAGGGCCAGGCGCGAGCTGGTGATCTCGCGCTCGATGGTCGAGTCGTCGACCAGGCTCATCTTCTGGGAGGCCGCAGAGGCCGTCGTCTCATGCTCGCGGCTGCTGTCGGAGACGCCGTGCAGCGCCGCGTGGCGCAGTGCGCCGACGACAGCCATCTGCCAGTTGGGGCCCAGCTTGTGCCAGGCCTGGACCGCGTCGCGCCGGGCCATCATCAGCGCATGCGCCGCACCCTGTGACATCAGCTGGCCGGCGGCCTGGCCGATGGCCGCCACCAGCGGCGTCATGCCGCGCACCAGGGCCTCGAGGTAGACGCGCCGCGCCTGCGTCGCCAGGGCCTGGTTTCGAGCGGCGGTCATGGAGGAAGAAGGGCGGCTGCGCGTCGAGGGTGGGGGTTCTCGTTCACTCTACACGACGGCCCCGGCGTTCGGGTCGTTGGGGTCGTCTGCCTTGGCGGCAGTCTTCACCAGGTCCTCGCGCTTGACGCCCAGCCACATCGCGATGGCAGCGGCCACGAACACCGAGGAGTAGATGCCGAACAGGATGCCGATGGTCAGTGCAACCGCGAAGTAATGCAGCGTCGGGCCGCCGAACAGCAGCATCGACACCACCATCAGCTGCGTGCAGCCGTGGGTGATGATGGTGCGGCTCATCGTCGAGGTGATCGCGTGGTCGATGACCTCGTGCGTGTTCATCTTGCGGAACCTGCGGAAGGCCTCGCGCACCCGGTCGAAGATGACGACGGATTCGTTCACCGAGTAGCCGAGCACCGCCAGGATGGCCGCCAGCACCGCCAGCGAGAACTCCCACTGGAAGAAGGCGAAGAAGCCCAGGATGATGACCACGTCATGCAGGTTGGCGATGATGCCGGCCACCGCGAACTTCCATTCGAAGCGGATGGCCAGGTAGATCATGATGCCCAGCACCGTCACGGCCAGCGCCTTGGCCGCGTCCTGCGCCAGTTCGGCGCCGACGGCGGGGCCCACGACTTCCGAGCGGGACAGCTTGATCGGCTCGGCACCGTCCGCCTTGGCGCAGACCTGCTTGTCGACCTGCTCGCCCTGCGGCGTGACCTCGTTGTGGTGCGTGACGCCACCGGCCTCGGCGGTGCACAGCTGGGCGAAGACCTTGTCGACGACCTCGGTCTGCTTCTCGCCGGCGCGCACGGGCAGGCGGATCATGACGTCGCGCGAGGAACCGAAGTTCTGCACCTGCACTTCGCCGTAGCCCATCTTCTCGACGATGAGGCGCGTCTTTTCGATCTCCGCGGTCTGCGGATAGGCGACCTCGATGATCGTGCCGCCGGTGAACTCGACGGAGAAATGCAGGCCGCGCGTGACCAGGAAGAACACGGCGGCGGCGAAGGTGATGAAGGAGATCGCGTTGAAGATCAACGCGTGCTTCATCAGCGGCAGGTCGCGCTTGATGCGAAAGAGTTCCATCTTGAATCCTTAAGCCTTGGCGGCCACGTCGGTGGTCTCGGCTGCAGGCTTGTCGCCGTCCGGCCGCCAGATCTGGCCGATGGACACGCTCTTGAGCTTCTTCTGGCGGCCATACCAGAGGTTCACCAGCCCGCGCGAGAACACGACGGACGAGAACATCGAGGTCAGGATGCCCAGGCAGTGCACGGTCGCGAAGTTCTTGACCGGGCCCGAGCCGAACACCAGCAGCGCCACGCCAGCGATCAGCGTCGTCACGTTGGAGTCCAGGATCGTGGCCCAGGCGCGCTCATAGCCGAGGTGGATGGCCTGCTGCGGCGACGCACCGGCGCGAAGTTCCTCGCGGACACGCTCGTTGATCAGCACGTTGGAGTCGATGGCCATGCCCAGAACCAGCGCGATGGCCGCGATGCCCGGCAGGCTCAACGTGGCCTGCATCATCGACAGCGCCGCCACCAGCAGCAGCAGGTTGAAGCCGAGCGCCAGCGACGAGAACACGCCAAACAGCAGGTAGTAGACGCACATGAAGGCGGCCACCGCGGCAAAGCCCCAGGTGACGCTGGCGATGCCCTTCTCGATGTTTTCCTTGCCCAGGCTCGGGCCGATGGTGCGTTCTTCGATGATCTCCATCGGCGCGGCCAGCGAGCCGGCGCGCAGCAGCAGGGCCGTGTCGGCGGCCTCCTGCGTCGTCATGGCGCCGGAAATGTTGAAGCGGTTGCTCAGCTCGCTGTTGATCTTGGGCGCCGTGACGACCTCGCCCTTGCCCTTCTCGAACAGCAGGATGGCCATGCGCTTGCCGACGTTTTCGCGCGAGATCTCCTTCATGATCCGCGCGCCCTTGGCGTCCACGGTCAGGTGCACGGCGGGCTCGTGGTTCTCGCCGAAGCCGGGCTGGGCGTCGATGAGGCTTTCGCCGGTCAGCACGACCTGGCGCTTGACGATGATGGGCCCGAAGCCGCGGTCGATGAAGCGCTCGGTGCCGAAGGGCACGGGGCCGTTGCCCTTGAGCGCCTCGATGGCCTCGGCGCCGTCGTCCACCATGCGCAGCTCCAGCGTCGCGGTGCGGCCGATGATGTCCTTGGCCTTGGCGGTGTCCTGCACGCCGGGCAGCTGCACGACGACGCGGTCCTGCCCCTGCTGCTGGATGATCGGTTCGGCCACGCCCAGTTCGTTGACGCGGTTGTGCAGCGTCGTGATGTTCTGCTTGATGGCCGCTTCCTGCACGGCCAGCTGGGCCTTGGTGCTCAGCGCGCCGGCCACGCTGCCGTCTTCCTGGGCCGTCCAGGTCACGTCGGGCAGCTGGTTCTTCAGCACGTCCAGCGCGGCGGTGCGCTGCTCGGCGTCGCGGAAGGCGATCAGCACCGTGTTGCCCTCGCGGCTGATGCCGGCGTGGCGGATGTTCTTCTCGCGCAGCATGGTGCGCGCGTCACCGGTCAGCGCCTCGGCCTTCTTGGTCAGCGCCGCCTTCATGTCGACCTGCATCAGGAAGTGCACGCCGCCGCGCAGGTCCAGGCCCAGGTACATCGGGTTGGCGTTCAGGCCGGTGAGCCAGTGAGGCGACCGCGACAGCAGGTTCAGCGCGACGATGTAGGTCGGCTCGGCCGGGTCGGGGTTCAGCGCCTTGCTGATGGCGTCCTTGGCCTTGAGCTGGGTGTCGGTGTCCGCGAAACGCGCCTTGATCGACGTGCCCTCGAGCTGGACGAAGTCGGCCTTGACGCCAGCTTGCTGCAAGGCGGACTCGATGCGGGTGACGAGCCCCGCGTCGATCTTGACGGTGACCTTGGCGCTGGACACCTGCACCGCCGGCGATTCGCCGAACAGGTTGGGCAAGGTGTAGAGCAGGCCAATCAGCAGCGCGACGAGCAGGATCGCGTACTTCCAGAACGGATAGCGGTTCATGTGACTTCCTTGTCAGCGCCACCGAGATGGCGCCGCGCCGGCTTGATTCAAGCTGCCTTCACGGAGCCCTTGGGCAGAACCTGGGTGATGGCG
>SEEY01000069.1 GCA_004211235.1 Rubrivivax sp. | reverse complement strand
AGCAGCGGCTGCTCTGGCAGGCGCGCGGCCTGCGCGTCGACGTCGATGCAACCGGCGGCAACGCGGTGGTGGACGGTGACAAGCTGGCCATGGTGCTGGCGAACCTGCTGGTGACCGCGGTGCGCTTCAGCCCGCCGGGCGGCGTCATCTCGCTGGTGGCGGTGCTCGACCACAAGCGGCTGTGCCTCGACTGCGTCGACGCCGGCCCCGGCGTGGCGCCGGAGGACGCCGAGCGCATCTTCGAACCCTTCTATCAGGGCCGGCACCAGATGCCCGGTGCCCGCCGTGGCAGCGGCATCGGCCTGTCCATCGTGCGCGAGATCGTGCAGGCCCATGGTGGCAGCTGCCGCCTGCTGCCGAGCGACCGCGGCGCCCATTTCCGCATCGAGATACCCCATGCGACGTCTGTCTGAATCCCCCGTCCTGCTGCTGCTGTTGCTGCTGGCTGCCTGCCAGACCCCGCCGCCCGCGCCGCCGCCGCAGCAGCCCGCGCCGGTCTGCCCGGAGCCACCGCCGCCACCGGCCGAGATCGCCGAGCTCAAGGCGCTGACGGGCCAGCTCGAGGACCTGCGCAGGGCCCTGGCCCTGGGCCGCAGCAGTGCCGAACTGGCCCAGGCCGCCGCCCAGGTCGAGGCCGTTGCTGCGGACGCGAGCGCCGAGCCGATGAAGCCCTTGGCGACGCAGCTCGCCGCCCGCCTGGCGGAGCAGCGCCGCCTGCAGGAGAGCGTCGACAGGTTGACGCAGCAACTGCGCGACAGCCAGCGCCGCAATGAGCAGCTCAACGAGAAGCTCGAAGCGCTCAAGGCCATCGAGCAAACGCTACCGGCCAAGCGATGAGCCGCTCGCTCAAGGAGTACGTTGTTCGGCCTTGCAGGCCGCGCGTCGGCTCACGCCTCAGCCCTTGGGCAGGCACAGGCCGCCCACTGGGCGCCCTGTGTCCGGCCTCAGCACGCGAGGGGACGGCGATGCTCGGCCCGCAGATTCGAGGAGTTTCCGCATGACCGCACCCGCTTCCATCCTCCTCGTCGACGACGACGCCGACCTGCTGCGCCTGATGACGATGCGGCTCACGGCGGCGGGCCATGCCGTGCAGGCCGTCGCCAGCGCGGAGGCCGCGCTCGCGCATCTGGCGGTCAAGCTGCCGTCGCTCGTCATCACCGACGTGCGCCTGCCGGGCCTGGACGGCCTGGCCTTGTTCGACGAGGTGCGCGAGCGCCATCCGTCGCTGCCGGTCATCCTGCTGACGGCGCACGGCAGCATCCCCGACGCGGTGGAGGCGACGACACGCGGCGCCCATGCCTACCTGACCAAGCCCTATGACGCCAAGGCGCTGTTGGACAAGGTCGGCCAGGCGCTGCGGGCGAACGCGCCCGGCCCGGCACCGGTAGGCGGCGATGGCGCCTGGCGCCGCGAGATCATCAGCCGCAGCCCGCGCATGGCGGAGGTGCTGGCCGAGGCCCGGCTCGTGGCGGCCACCGATGCCAGCGTGCTGATCGCCGGCGACAGCGGCACGGGCAAGGAGCTGCTGGCCCGGGCCCTGCACAACGCCAGTCCGCGGGCCGGCAAGCCCTTCGTGGCGGTGAACTGCGCAGCCATTCCCGAGGCGCTGCTGGAGTCGGAACTGTTCGGCCACGTCAAGGGCGCGTTCACCGGCGCCCAGGGCCACCGCCAGGGGTTGATCCCGGCCGCGCAGGGCGGCACGGTCTTCCTCGACGAGATCGGCGACATGCCGCTGGCCTTGCAGGTGAAGCTGCTGCGCGTGCTGCAGGAGCGCGTCGTGCGCCCGGTGGGCAGCAACGAGGCGCTGGCGGTGGACGTGCGCGTGCTGTCGGCGACACACCGCGACCTGGAGCTGGCGATGACGGAGGGCGCCTTTCGGCCCGACCTCTACTACCGCCTCAACGTCGTCAAGCTGAGCCTGCCGCCACTGGCGGAGCGGCGCGAGGACATCGCGCTGCTGGCCCAGCATTTCCTGCTGACGCTCGCCGAGCGACACCGCAAGCGGGTGAAGGGCTTCGCGCCCGATGCGCTGGATGCGCTGGTGACGGCGCCGTGGCCGGGCAATGTGCGCCAGCTCTACAACGTCGTCGAGCAGGTCTGCGTGCTGGCGACCGCGCCGCTGGTGCCGCTCGCGCAGGTGCAGCGGGCGCTGCAGATGCCGTCGGCCGAGGTGCTGAGCTATCAGCACGCCAAGCAGCGGTTCGAGCGCGACTATCTCAACCAGTTGCTCAAGCTGACCTCCGGCCACGTGGCTGAAGCGGCACGGCTGGCCGACCGCAACCGCACCGAGTTCTACCGGTTGATGCAGAAGCACGGCCTGGATCCGCAGCAGTTCCGCGCCGACCCCCTAACCGCACCGTCGGGTTTCAGCGACAGCCGTTTGTCAGGCGAATCAGGCGCTTAGGGACCCATGGGCGAATGCCGTCGCCAGCAGGCGACAGAACCGCGGCCGAGGCTGGTTTGCGGGACGCCAGAAGTTCTCTAAGGCATTGATTTCAAAAGGAAATGATCTGCTGGCACAGCCTTTGCGCTAAGCCTGTTCGTGGCGCCCTTTTCGGCGCCGCGTTTGAATCCCACGCATCTTCAGGAGATCCGCAATGCAAACGTCCACCTTCGCCCGCCTGCTGTCCGCCGCCCTGATCGCCACCGGCGCTTCCGTTGCCTTCGCCGCCGAGACCGCACCGGCCCCGGCGACGCCAGCTCCGGCCGAGCAGGGCGCCCAGGCGCAGCCCGGCGATGCAAGCGTCACAGCCCAGGCCGCGGCCGTGCTGCAGCAGGACAAGGACCTGCAAGCCCTGCCGCTGACCGTCAGCAGCAGCGCCGCCGGCGTCGTCGTCGTCAAGGGCGCCGCCCCCAGCGCCGAGCTGGCCCAGAAGGCCATCAAGGCCGTGCAAGCCGTGCCCGGCGTGAAGGAAGTGCGCAACGAGATCAAGGTCGGCTAAACCGCCGCACCCTGGTTCCCGGCCCCGCCCCGCGGGGCCTTCCTGTATTTGGGCGGAGCGCCGGGCCGCTCCCAAGCCGGCCCGTCTGGCGATGTGTTTGGGGCTGGATGCCCCAAGCATCGCCGTCCCCTCGGGGACCGGCCAGGGTCGCCCGCGTTCAGCGCGGCGAGCCTGGACGAGGGCCTCAACTCAGCAACGACTGTTGTTGACCAAGGCCTGCAAGCCGGGCTGGTTCAGGATGCGGAGCTGCCGCTGCTTGACGTCCAGCAGGCCGTCGTCGTGGAAGCGCGAGAACGTGCGGCTCACGGTCTCCAGCTTCAGCCCCAGATAGCTGCCGATCTCCTCGCGCGTCATGCGCAGCACGACGCTGTAAGCCGAGAAGCCGCGGGCCTCCAGGCGCTGCGTCAGGTTCAGCAGGAAGGCGGCCAGCCGTTCTTCCGCGCGCATGTTGCCGAGCAGCAGCATGACGCCGTGGTCGCGCACGATCTCGCGGCTCATCAGCCGGTGGAAGGACTGCTGCAGCACGGTGAACTCACGCGACAGCGTCTCCAGCTGGGCATAGGGAATGACGCAGACCGACGAGTCCTCCAGCGCGATGGCGTCGCAGTGGTGGTGGTCGCTGCTGATGCCGTCCAGCCCGAGCAGTTCTCCGGCCATCTGGAAGCCGGTGACCTGGTCGCGGCCGTCCTCGCTGCCGACGCGGGTCTTGAAGAAGCCGGTGCGCACCGCGTACAGCGCCTGGAAGCGCTCGCCGTGGCGGAACAGCGCCTCGCCGCGCGCCACGCTGCGGCGCTGGGCGACGAGGCCGTCCAGCCGCGACAGCTCGGCGGGATTGAGCCCGACAGGCAGACAGAGTTCGCGCAGATTGCAGCTTGCGCAGGCAACGCTCAGGGGCTCGACGGCGGCAGGGGAGAGTGGGCTCATGGCGCCGGATTCTTGGGGCGGTGGAGCCGCACGCGCTTGACGTGGATCAAGGCCGTGAAGCCGCGGCGTCGGCACAGTCGCCCCATGCCTGCTGTCACCCATCGCCCCCTCGATGCCGATGTGCTGCGCCGCCACGACGTGGCCGGCCCGCGCTACACCTCCTACCCCACGGCCGACCGTTTCGTGGAGGCCCACCAGGGCGCGCAGCACCTGCAGGCGCTGCGCCAGCGCAGCACCGCGCAGCCTTTGTCGATCTACGTGCACATCCCGTTCTGCGCGCAGCTCTGCTACTACTGCGCCTGCAACAAGATCATCACGCGCCACCACGAGCGCGCGGCGCCCTACCTGGCGGCGCTGACGACGGAGATGGACCTGGTGGTGGAGGCGCTGGGCGGCCCGGCGCCGGTGTCGCAGCTGCACCTGGGCGGCGGCTCGCCCACCTTCCTGTCCGATGACGAGCTCGGCGCGCTGATGCACACCATCCGCCAGCGCTTCAGGCTGATGCCGGGCGCGGAGCTGTCCATCGAGGTGGACCCGCGCACCGTGGACGCGGCGCGGCTGGCGCATCTGCGTGCATTGGGTTTCAACCGCCTGTCCTTCGGCGTGCAGGACTTCGATGCCGCCGTGCAGAAGGCCGTGCACCGCGTGCAGCCCTTCGAGCAGGTGGCCGCGTTGATGAGCCAGGCCCGCGAGCTGGGTTTTGCGTCCACCAATGTCGACCTCATCTACGGCCTGCCGCTGCAGACGCCGGCCAGCTTCGCCCGCACCATCCAGCAGGTTGCCGAACTGCGCCCCGACCGCATCGCGATGTATGCCTATGCCCACCTGCCGCAGCGATTCAAGCCGCAGCGCCGCATCGTCGCCGAGCTGCTGCCGCCGGCGGGCGACAAGCTGGCCATGCTGTCGGGCGCCATCAGTGCGCTGCTGGGCCAGGGCTATGACTACATCGGCATGGACCACTTCGCCTTGCCCGACGATCCGCTGGCCGTCGCCAAGCGCCAGGGCCTGCTGCACCGGGGCTTCCAGGGTTATTCGACGCAGCCGGACTGCGACCTCGTCGGCCTGGGCGTGTCGTCCATCAGCCGCGTCGGCGCGACCTACGCGCAGAACGCCAAGACGATGGAGGAGTACGAGGACGCGCTGCGCCAGCGTCAGCTGCCGGTGCAGCGCGGCCTGGCACTGACGCGCGACGACCTGCTGCGCCGCGCCGTCATCATGGCGCTGATGTGCCAGGGGCGCGTGGTGTACGAGTCCATCGCCGCGGCCTACCTGGTGGACGTGCCGACCTACTTCGCGCCCGAGCTGGCGCGGCTGGCGCAACTGGCGGAGCAGGGGCTGGTCGTCGTCGAGCCGGATGCCATCGAGGTGACGCCGCTGGGCTGGTACTTCGTGCGTGCCGTGGCGATGGTGTTCGACCGCTTCCTGCAGGCCGACGCGAACCGCGAGCGCTTCTCCAAGATCCTGTAGACGTGAACGCCGCGCTGATCGCTTCCGCCACGCTCATGGGGCTGGCCGGCATGCCGCACTGCGCGGCCATGTGCAGCGCGCCCTGTGCATTGGCCGGCGGGCGGCGGCCGGTCCGGTTGATGGCCGGGCGCCTGCTGGGCTACACGGCCGGCGGCGTGCTGGCGGCCGCCTCCGCCGAAGCGTTGGCCCGCGCCTCGCAGGGCGCCACGCTGCTGCAGCCCGCCTGGGCGCTGCTGCAGGCGGCGTTGTTGCTGTTCGGCCTGACGCTGCTGGTGCGCGGCCGCATGCCGATGTGGGCCGGGATCGTCACCTGGCGTCCTCAGCCACGCCATGCCTTCGCCACCGGCCTGGCCTGGGTCGCCATGCCCTGCGGCCTGCTGCATGCGGCACTGCTGCTGGCGGGCCTGTCCGGCTCGGCGCTCAGCGGCGGGCTGGCGATGGCCGGCTTTGCGCTGGCCAGCACGCCGGGTCTCGTCATCGCGCCCTTGTGGCGTGCGCGGCTGGCGCGGCGCGGTGCCGGTGGCGACGTGCTGGCGCTGAGGCTGTCGGGCCTGGCACTGGCGGCCGGCGCCGGCTGGGGGCTGGTGCATGGCGTGTGGCAGACCGTGCTGCTGGCCTGTTAGGCGCGTGGGCGGCAGAGGGCCGCCATAAACTCGCCGGGTCTGATTTCCCGAGAGTCCACAAGCCATGTCCCACATCACGGTGCCCGAAGGCGGCCGGAAGATCACCGTCAATGCCGACTTGTCGCTGAACGTTCCCGATCAGCCCATCATTCCCTACATCGAAGGTGACGGCGTCGGGCTGGATGTCACGCCCGTGATGCTGAGGGTGGTGGACGCGGCCGTGGCCAAGGCCTACGGCGGCACGCGGCAGATCCGCTGGATGGAGATCTTCGCCGGTGAAAAGAGCACGCGCCTGTACGGGCCCGACACCTGGCTGCCCGCCGAAACGGTGCAGGCCGCGAAAGAACATATCGTCTCCATCAAGGGCCCGCTGACCACGCCCGTCGGCGGCGGCATCCGCTCGCTGAACGTCACGCTGCGCCAGGAGCTGGATCTCTTCGTCTGCCTGCGCCCGGTGCGCTATTTCGACGGCGTGCCCAGCCCCGTGAAGGAGCCGCACAAGGTCGACATGGTGATCTTCCGCGAGAACTCGGAAGACATCTACGCCGGCATCGAATACGAGGCCGGCAGCGACAAGGCCAAGAAGCTGATCGCCTTCCTGCGCGATGAGCTGGGCGCCAAGAAGCTGCGCTTCCCCGAGACATCGGCCATCGGCGTCAAGCCGGTCAGTCGCGAAGGCACGGAGCGCCTCGTGCGCAAGGCCATCCAGTACGCGATCGACCACGAGAAGCCGTCCGTCACGCTGGTGCACAAGGGCAACATCATGAAGTTCACGGAAGGCGCCTTCCGGGACTGGGGCTATGGACTGGCGCAGAAGGAGTTCGGCGCGGAGTTGATCGACGGCGGCCCGTGGTGCCGGCTGAAGAGCCCGAAGACGGGCAAGACGATCACCATCAAGGACGTCATCGCCGACGCTTTCCTGCAGCAGATCATCCTGCGGCCGGCGGAGTACAGCGTCATCGCCACGTTGAACCTCAACGGCGACTACATCTCCGATGCGCTGGCCGCCCAGGTGGGCGGCATCGGCATCGCCCCGGGCGCCAACATGAGCGACACGGTGGCCATGTTCGAAGCCACGCATGGCACCGCGCCCAAGTACGCCGGCAAGGACTACGTCAACCCCGGCTCGTCCATCCTGTCGGCCGAGATGATGCTGCGGCACATTGGCTGGGCCGAAGCCGCCGACCTGATCATCAGCGCGATGGAGAAGGCCATCCTGAGCAAGAAGGTCACCTACGACTTCGCCCGGCTGATGGACGGCGCGACGCAGGTGTCGTGCTCCGGCTTTGGGCAGGTGCTGATCGACCAGATGGACTGACCACGGCGGGCGCTTGTCCTGCGCGCCGCACCGAAGGAGTTGTCATGGATCTCGATTCCCAAGGCCTTGCCACCCGCCGCGCCGTGCTGGGTGATGGCTACGTCGACGCAGCGCTGGCCAAGGCCACGCCGTTCACCGAGCCGCTGCAGGAGTTGGTTACCCGCCACGCCTGGGGCAACACCTGGCAGCGCCCCGGCCTGGACCTGCGCACGCGCAGCATCGTCACGGTGGCGATGCTGGTGGCGCTGGGCCGCATGCACGAGTTGAAGACCCATGTGCGTGGCGCGCTGAACAACGGCGTGACGGTGGAAGAGCTGCAGGAAATCTTCTTGCATGCCAGTGTCTACTGCGGCTTTCCGGCGGCGGTGGACGCCTTTCGCGCGGCCGCCGAGGTCGTCGACGCCGCGCCATGAAGAACGCCGCTGGCAGCGACTGCGCAGCGGCGTGAGTGGCGTCAGTGGTACGGGGCCGCGGCCCCGTTGACGGCGGCTGCCGTTCAGCTGGCCAGCGAGGCCAGCGCGGCGTTGAAGATCTCGCTCGGACGCATCACCTTGTCGAGCTTGGCCACATCCGGCAGGAAGTAGCCGCCGATGTCGGTCGGCTGGCCCTGAACCGCCTTGAACTCCGCGGCGATCTTGGCCTCGTTGGCGCTCAGGCTCTCGGCCAGTGGCTTGAACTTCGCGGCCAGATCGGCGTCTTCCGTCTGCGCGGCCAGTTCCTGCGCCCAGTACAGCGTCAGGTAGAAGTGGCTGCCGCGGTTGTCGAGTTCACCGGTCTTGGGGCTCGGACCCTTGCCGTTGTCCAGCAGCTTGCCGGTGGCGGCGTCCAGTGCCTTGGACAGCACCTTGGCCTTGGCATTGCCGGTCTTCAGGCCCACGTCCTCCAGGCTCACGGCCAAGGCCAGGAACTCGCCCAGCGAGTCCCAGCGCAGGTGGTTCTCTTCCACCAGCTGCTGCACATGCTTTGGCGCCGAGCCGCCGGCGCCCGTCTCGTACATGCCGCCGCCGGCCATCAGCGGCACGATGGACAGCATCTTGGCCGAGGTGCCGAGTTCCATGATCGGGAACAGGTCGGTCAGGTAGTCGCGCAGGATGTTGCCGGTGGCGCTGATCGTGTCCAGGCCGCGGATGACGCGCTCCAGCGTGTAACGCATGGCGCGCACCTGGCTCATGATCTGGATGTCCAGGCCGGCCGTGTTGTGCTCGTGCAGGTACATCCTGACCTTGGTGATCAGCTGCGCCTCATGCGGGCGGTACTGGTCGAGCCAGAACACCACCGGCATGCCGGAGTTGCGGGCGCGCGTGACGGCCAGCTTGACCCAGTCGCGGATGGCGGCGTCCTTGCACTGGCACATGCGCCAGATGTCGCCCTGCTCGACGTCCTGGCTCATCAGCACCTCGCCCGTGGCGATGTCGGTGATGTTGGCGACGCCGTCTTCCGGGATCTCGAAGGTCTTGTCGTGCGAGCCGTATTCCTCGGCCTGCTGGGCCATCAGGCCGACGTTGGGCACGGTGCCCATCGTGCGCGGGTCGAAAGCACCGTGCCACTTGCAGAAGTTGATGATCTCCTGGTAGATGCGGGCGAAGGTCGACTCGGGCATCACGGCCTTCACGTCCTTCAGGCGGCCGTCGGCACCGTACATCTTGCCGCCGCTGCGGATCATGGCGGGCATGGACGCGTCGACGATGACGTCGTTGGGCGAATGGAAGTTGGTGATGCCCTTGGCCGAGTCGACCATGGCCAGCTCGGGGCGGTGCTCGTGGCAGGCGTGCAGGTCGCGCTTGATCTCGTCCTGCTTGGCACTCGGCAGGCTGGCGATCTTGGCGTACAGGTCACCCATGCCGTTGTTGACGTTGACGCCCAGCTCCTCGAACAGCTTGGCGTGCTTCTCGAACGCCTCCCGGTAGAAGATGCGCACGCAGTGGCCGAAGACGATGGGGTGGGACACCTTCATCATGGTGGCCTTGACGTGCAGCGAGAACATCACGCCGGTCTTGCGCGCGTCCTCGATCTCCTTTTCATAGAAGGCCAGCAGCGCCTTCTTGCTCATGTACATCGAGTCGATGACTTCGCGGTCCAGCAGCGAGACCTTCTCCTTCAGCACGATGGTCTTGCCACTCTTGGTGATCAGCTCCATCTTCACGTCGCGGGCGCGGTCCAGCGTCATGGACTTTTCACCGTGATAGAAGTCGCCGTCATGCATGTGGGACACGTGCGAGCGCGAGGCCTGGCTCCACTCGTCCATGCGGTGCGGGTTCTTGCGCGCGTATTCCTTGACGGCCTTGGGCGCGCGGCGATCCGAGTTGCCTTCGCGCAGCACCGGGTTCACGGCCGAGCCGATGCACTTGTTGTAGCGGGCGCGGATGTCCCTCTGTTCATCCGTCTCGGGCTTCTCCGGGTAGTCCGGAATCGCGTAGCCCTTCTCCTGCAGTTCCTTGATGGCTGCCTTCAGCTGCGACACGGACGCGCTGATGTTGGGCAGCTTGATGATGTTGGCCTCGGGCTTGAGCGTGAGCTTGCCCAGAGCGGCGAGGTTGTCCGGCGCGCGCTGTTCCTCGCTCAGCAATTCCGGGAACTGGCCCAGGATGCGGCCGGCCACCGAGATGTCGCTGGTGACGACGTCGATGCCCGCCTGAGCCGCGAAGGCCTGGACGACCGGCAGCAGCGAGGCGGTGGCCAGGCGCGGGGCCTCGTCGGTCAGGGTGTAAACGATCTTGGGCGTCTTGTCGGCGGTCATGAGGAGGATCCGGTAGAAGAAGAATCAGTGCCGCGCGCAGGGCAGGCGGCCGCGCGCAAGCCGGCAACTTTAGCAAGCCGCCTTGCCCGCCTGCGCTGGCAGGGCGAGGCGGCGCTTCTTCGAGCGTCTATGCCGGCTTCGGCAGCGCAAAGAGAAAAGCCCCGGGGCGCGCAGCCGCGGGGCTCTGTCCTCAAGTCAGCGTTCAGGATGCCTGCGGCTGCTCTGCGGCGAGCGCAGCGGCTTCCGTGGGCGTGATGTTCTGGGCCAACTGGCCCTTCGGACCTTGCACGAGATCGAACTGAACCTGCGAGCCCTGCTTCAGCGTCCGGAAGCCTTCCATCTGGATCGCCGAGAAATGGGCGAAGACGTCGTCGCCGCCAGCTTCCGGTTCAATGAAACCAAAGCCCTTGGCATCGTTGAACCATTTGACTTTGCCCAGTGCCATCATCTTGTCTCCGTTATTTTCGGCACCTCCTTGGGAGGCGGTCGGATTTTGGTGACGTGAACAAATGCGTCAATTCGGGACCTTCCCGGCCGGGTTCACCCTCAGAACGGAGGGGGCGCTTGCAATTCCGCGCAATGTCGCCAAGTGCCTGCCATCGGCGAGGGGGATACCCCCGTCGATAGAATCGACGCATGCCTGTGCTCCCCGTTTTTTCACCGCGAAACCAGTCGGCTCCGCCCCCGCCCGTGCCTCCCTTGAAGCCGGGCAAGGACGAAGGCGACGGGGCGGTCGTCGTCGAGCGGCAGACCCAGAAAACCGAGCCGCCGCGGCTCTATCAGGTTCTGCTGCTGAACGACGATTTCACGCCGATGGAGTTTGTTGTCATGGTTCTGCAGGAATTTTTCCGGCATGACCTCGATACGGCGACGCAGATCATGCTCAAAATCCACCACGAGGGTCGCGGAGTCTGCGGTGTCTTCACCAAGGACGTCGCCGCAACCAAGGTGGAGTTGGTACTGGCCGCCTCCCGGCGTGCCGGCCATCCCCTGCAGTGCATTATGGAGGCCGCATGATTGCGCAAGAGCTTGAAGTCAGTTTGCACATGGCGTTCGTCGAAGCGCGCCAGCAGCGGCACGAATTCATCACCGTCGAGCACTTGCTGCTCGCGCTGCTGGACAACCCGAGCGCCGCGGAGGTGCTGCG
>SEEY01000685.1 GCA_004211235.1 Rubrivivax sp. | reverse complement strand
GCCGCGCCCTTCATCTACTTCCGCCGCAAGGGCTGGTTGAAATAGACCGCCCCCTGCGCGCTGCGCGCTTTCTCAAGGGGGCACTGCCAGTGGCCCGGCGAAGCCGGTTCCACGGCGGTCGCGCGGCAAGGCACTACGCCGCCCGAAGTCGCTTCTTCAGCCAGCGCATCAACGTGCCGAGCACCGGCAGCTTCTCGTACAGCTCCTCGGCCGCGTCCCAGTAGTCGCGGTGTTCGGCGACCAGGCCGGCGGCGTCGAAGCGCAGGTGGCTGGCGCCGCGGATGACGAGATCGCCGGCGTGGAAGTCCCAGCCCAGGAAGCATTGGTCTCCCTCGACCACGCAGGCGCTCACGACAAAGCGCGGCGCCTTCACGGTCTCGAACATGTGCTCAAAGATGCGCCGCACGGCCGCGCGCCCCTGCACCTCGTTGAACGGATCCTTGAAGCGACAGGTGCGGGCATAACGCGCCGCCAGCTCGTCGAGCGTGGTGCGCGACAGGTTCTCGTACAGGGCGATCAGGGCGGCCACGCCCGCATCGGCGTGCGTCATCGGTTGGCCTTGCTTACCAGCGGGAAGTAGAGCCGGTCGGGAAGCAGCCTCAGCGCCTTCATGAAGCGCGTGAAGCGCCTGGGGAAATGGATCTCGAAGTCGCCCGCCGCCCAGCCGGCCAGCATGGCGCGCGCCGCCTGCTCGGGGCTGATCTCGGCGGGCATGGCGAAGTCGTTCTGCGCCGTCATCGGCGTCTTCACGAAGCCCGGGTGCACGACCGACACGCCGATGCCGCCCGGGTGCAGATCCAGGTAGAGCGCCTCCGCCAGATGCGTCAGGGCCGCCTTGCTCGGGCCGTAGGCCAGTGCCTTGGGCAGGCCCCGGTAGCCGGCCACGCTGGAGACGAGGCTCAGATGGCCACGGCCCGCGGCGAGCAGCTTGGGCAACAGCGCATCCAGCAGGTTGAGCGCGCCGATGAGGTTCACGTCGACATGGCGGCGCGCGTCGGCCAGGTCGAAGCTGGCGGCCGTCATCGGCCGGTAGTAGCCGGCGCAGTAGACGCAGAGATCGGGCAGGCCGACCTGCGCGACGGCCGCGTGCAGCGCCGGCACGTCCATCACGTCCAGTGGCAGCGCATGGCTGCCGGGATGCAGCGCGATGAACTCGTTCAGCAACGCGGCCTGCCTTGCGGAAACGATCACGCGCGCCCCCGCCGCGTGCAGCGCACTGGCGGTGGCGCGGCCGATGCCGCTGGACGCGCCGATCAGCCAGACCGTCTTGCCCTGCCAGTCGCGCAGGTTCGGATTGAGGCTCACGGGTGCACCCTTCGTGCGGCGCTCATGGCTTGTAGAACGACAGGGTCACGTCGCCGAGGTGGAAGCCGAACTTGCTCATGCTCGCCTTGTTGAGCATGACGCGGTCGTCCATCAGGTACATCCAGTCGTCGAACTGCACGCCATAGGTCGTGCCATCCACCGGCAGGCGCAGCGTGTAGCTCCAGCGCAGCGCATTGCCGCGCGCCTCGCCCTGGGCATCGCCGATGACATCGGCGGCCGTGCCCTTGTAGCGGCCGTTGCCCAGCGACGTGATTGTCCAGACACGGCGCTCGGTCTTGCCGTCGCTGTAGGTGAAGTCTTCCTCCAGCGTGCCGACGCCGCCCTGCCAGCGCCCGACCAGCTTGACGACGAAGCGGCGCTTCACCTTGCCGGCGCGGTCGGTGAACAGGCCGTGTGCCGTCAGCGGGCCGTTGAAGTAGCGCTCCAGGCTGAACGCCGGTTGTTCGGCGGCGTAGTCCTCGGGCACGGGTGCACTGGCGCAGCCGGCCATCGAGAGCGCGGCAAGGGTGGTCAACAGCAGGCGTCGGTTCATGGTGTGGCGATGAAGTGGCGATACAGCAGCGCGGCGGCCGCGAGCTTGAGGGCGCAGGGCAGCAGGCAGTAGGCAATCGTGAGTGCCTGCAGGGCTTGCGGGTCGCGCTGGCCGGGTGCGTAGCCCAGGGCCTGCAGCAGCGGCAGCGCCAGGCCGGCGGCCAGCGCGAGATTGAGCTTGGTGGCGGCGTTCCACCAGCCGAAGAAGGCGCCCTCGGCGCGGCCGGCCAGGCCGGCGCGCTGGATGACGCCGGCCAGCAGGGCGCCGGGGATGGCCAGGTCGGCACCCAGGGCGGCGCCGCTGGCGATGCAGACGGCGAGGAAGCCCATGCGGTCGCCTTCACCCAGAGCCGCCGCCCAGGCGAAGGCTGCGACGGCGAGCGCCATGCCCAGCGCCCAGGCGCGCGGCTGGCTGAGCCGGCCGATGACGCGCAACCAGGCGGGCAGCGACAGGACCGCGGCGACGAAGTAGCTCGCCAGGAACAGCCCCTGCGACCCCGGCAGACGCAAGCGGTCATCGATGAAGAAGAGCAGCAGCGTCGCCGCGGTCCTGTCGCTGCCCGCCTGGTTGCGCGTCATCGGCCGGCTCAGCCAGCCGCGCGCCTGGGCG
>SEEY01000068.1:5182-20933 GCA_004211235.1 Rubrivivax sp. | reverse complement strand
ATGGGTGATGGCGACGGTCGCGTCCCAGTCGCCGCTGCGCTTGAGTTCGTCGGCCAGCCAGGCGCGGCTTTCGAGCGCCAGCTTGCGCACGGCATCCACGTCGAAGACCTCGCCGTGGCGCGTGGCCTGCATGACCTTCTGGAAGTAGCCGCCGGCGCGCATCGCCCGCTCGCGACCCGACGGGCCGAAGGCGTCGAAATCGCACCAGCGCGTGCAGCCCACGAAGCGCACGCGCCGGCCCTGCGTGTCGGCCAGCACGGCGGACTCGTCGTCCAGCATGCGCAGGCCGAGGGCCGTCACATGGGCCCGCAGCGCCTCGCGCGCCTCGTCCACGTCGCGGCGGTCGAACTCATGGTTGCCCGGCACGAACAGCACCGGCACCGGCCAGCCGCGGAACAGCTCGAAGCTGCGCCAGGTGGTATCGATGTCGCCGGCCAGCACCAGCACTTCAGCGCCCGGGGCGGGCACCGGCTGGTAGGACTCGGTCTCCAGGTGGAGGTCCGACAGCAGCTGCAGTTTCATGTGGGTCGGGGGCGGCGCCGGGCGCAGCGCGGCCCACGCCTGCCCCGCAGGCCCATCAGTTGCTGCCGTGGCACTGCTTGTACTTGCGCCCGGAACCACACGGGCAGGGGTCGTTGCGGCCGACCTTGGGCGTGTCGCGCCGGATGGTCTCGACGCGGTAGCGCTCGGCCTCGGTCAGGTCGGCCAGGTCGGCCACGGAGACGACGAGTTCCTCGATGGCGTCATCCAGGTCCTTCAGCGGATGCTCGCGATCCAGCGTGGCGACGACTTCCTTCTCCTCGTCCGTCTCGGCCGGGAGGTGGCGGTACAGGCGGGCCAGCGCGGCGGCGACATCGTCGTTGGGCATGTCGGCCAGCTCGGGGAAGCACAGCACCGCATGCTGGAAGCCGGCGACCCAGGGCATCAGTGCGCGCGAGATGGGGCCGAGTGCGTCGTAGCTGGCGCGCGCCGAGCGCTCGTCCTCGCTGGCGTCCTCGGGCAGCGGTGCCGGCTGCTGCTCTTCGTCGATGTCCAGCACGACCGGGTCGAACCAGCCGTCTTCCGCCAGGCCCTTGTTCAGCGCCGCGTGGCGGCGTTCGACGAGCTGGGTCAGGCGGTCCAGCCAGGCGGCGTCGACGCTGTCGGGCAGCAGGCCGCCGTCGTAGTCGAAGATGTTGGGCAGCCACTCGTCCAGCTCGATGAGGCGCGGCTGCACGATGACGCCGCACAGATAGCCGTCCAGCATGGAGGCATCCAGCGGCTGCAGCGGCTCGGGCGTGTCGGCGAGGAGTTCGTCGAGTTCGGCGAACTCGGCATCGGTCAGGTCTTGGGTGCTCATGCCCGACATTGTCCGTGTTTGAACGGATTCAGCCACCATCTGCATCCGACTCGTGAGAATCCCCGGCATGCCTGCCAGCCCGCCTCTTTCGCGCCCCGCCGCCGCCGTCGCGGTGCTCGCCAGCTCGATCATCTTCATGGCCATCAGCGCCTGGAGCTTCGCGCCGGTGTGGGAGCGCGCCTTCCGCTCGGACGCCTCGCCGGTGGCCTGGCTGTCGAGTGCGCTGCTGCTGACGCTGGCCGCGATGTCGCTGCGGCTGATGGCCGATGGCGGCCTGCCCCGGTGGCTCGGCGGCTGGATGGCGGCGGCGATGTTCCTGCTGGCGCTGGACGAGCAGTTCATGTGGCACGAGCTGTGGAAATACCGCTGCGGCGAATGGATCGCGCTGTGCCGCTTTGAGACGGTGCGGGAACTGCCGATGCTGGGCGTGGCCGTCGTCGGCTCGCTGACGGCCTGGGCCCTGCACCGCGCGCTGCACGACAGGTGGAGTCGCGGGCTGCTGTGGGCCGGGCTGGCGACCGGCCTGTGGGCCATCGCCGTGGACCAGCTGCCGATGCCCTATCCGGTCGCCGAGCTGGAAGAGGGCTTCGAGGTGCTGGCCGAGGCGCTGATGCTGGCGGCGTTCATGTGCAGTCCTGGTCTTCCCATTCGCCCGCCGCAAACCACTGGCCGTTGATGTTCACGAACCAGGTGCGGCGATAGATCACCTCGGGCGTGACGGTGCCGACGAAGCGCGGCGTCTCGATCTGCAGCACGTCGGCGACGCCGTCGCCATCGAGGTCGATCTCGCGCAGCACGGCGCGGGGCGCCACGGTGGGCGGCACCTCGGGATCGGTCTGGCCGTCGGAGATCTTGAGGCCCTTCACGGCTTGCGATTGCGTCCGCACCTGGGCGCTCTGGCGCAGCGGCCGGTCGCGCGGCACGGCCAGCGTGACGAGCACCTCGCTGCCCTCCTTGAGCACCGGATGGCCGCGTTGCTGGGTGATGTCGGCGCCTTCGTCGGACGTGTGGGCCTGCGTCACGGACAGGTTCTCGGGCAGGCTCTTGCCCAGGTAGTGCGCGCCGCAGTAGTGGCCCTCGCCGCCGACGTCGAAGGGCAGCCCCCGCGCCGCGGCTGCGCCCACCAGGCCGTTGGCGGCCACGGAGTACAGCGTGATGGCTGGCTCGAACGACAGCACCGCATGGCCCACGTCCCAGAAGCCGGTCAGGCCTTCGATCTCCGGCCCGTCGTGGCGGCTATGCCAGGCCGTCGGCAGGCCGGCCGGAGCCAGGCGCACGCGGCTGCCCGCCACGGCGGCCAGGCCATCGGCGTCCTGCTCGGACACCAGCGCCACGCTGTCGTGCGTGCGGAACAGCGACGGCTTGATGGCCGCCGGGCGCAGCCTGTAGCCCTGCAGCGCGGCGACGAGGTCGGCCTTGGGGCGCGCGGTGACTTCCAGCAGCGGGTCGAGCTTCACGCCGGCCTTGAGCAGCTTCTTGGCGGCCTCGAACTCCGGCACGGGCGGGAAGCGCACCGTGTCGCCGTACTTCAGCGTCTTCTTCAGCGCCTCCAGTTTCAGCGCCGGCGGCGGCGTCAGCGACAGCCCGTAGGCCGCCAGCCGGTTGGGCGACGGCGCCACCCAGAAGGCACGCGCCGCGTTGCTGCCGGCCTCGGCCAGGGTGAGCGGCTTCGCACCCAGCAGGTTGCAGGCGACGAAGCCGGACCTGCCCGCACCGAAGCGCACCGCGCACCACTCACCCTGGCGCGCCGTCACGTCGACCGGCGTGTTGGTGGTCAGCTGCTCGACGGCACGCGCCGTGGCGGCGGCCGCCTCGCGCACATTGACCCAGGACCCGTGGACGAACTGCGGCCCGGTCTGCGCCTGCGCCGCCGTGGCGGACAGCACCGCCAGCGCCAGCAGGGCGGCCTTCATGCCGCCTTCTGCTCCAGCAGGTAGTTGGCGCCGTCGTACTGCCCGAGGCGCTCGACCAGCAGCGGCAGGCATTCGGCCAGCTCGTCATGCAGCGTGAACGGCGGATTGGCGATGAACATGCCGCTGCCGAGCATGCCCAGGCCCTTGCCGTCGGGGCGGTCGGCGGGTTCGGCTACCGTCAGGCGCACATGCAGCCAGCCCTTCTTGGCCGTCGCATCGGCGCTACCCTTGAGGCGCTGCGCGAGCTGACTGGACTCCAGCAGCTGCAGCTGCGGGTACCAGATCATGACGACCGTGTCGGCCGCGCGCTCCAGCGCCTCGCGCAGCGCGGCCAGCACCTTGGCGTAGTCGGTCTTGATCTCGTAGGACGGGTCCATCAGCAGGGCCGCGCGGCGCGTGGGCGAAGGCAGCTCGGCCCGGATGGCCGAGAAGCCGTCGCGGTCGCTGACCTGGGTGTTGGGCCGGCTGGCCAGGTAGCTGACGAGGATGCGGTGGTCGGTCGAGTGCAGTTCGTAGGCCCGCAGCCGGTCGGTCTCGCGCAGCAGGAAGTTGGCAATCGCCGGCGAGCCCGGGTACTGGCGCAGCTGGCCGTCGGGGTTGAAGGCGTGCACCAGGCTCATGTAGTCGGCCAGCGGCGCGGGCAGGTCGCTGGCGTCGTACAGGCGGGAGACGCCGGTGCCGTACTCCGCCTTCTTCTGCGCATAGCGGCCCTCGACGGAGTAGCCGCCGGCGCCGGCATGGGTGT
Organism: Rubrivivax sp.; assembly: GCA_004211235.1. The sequence goes on along the minus strand of SEEY01000068.1, from coordinate 16,936 downwards.
CGATCAGGGTGTAGGGCTTGTCCTTTTCGGCCATGTAGCGCAGCACGCGGGTCAGCACCAGGTGCTTGAGGACGTCGGCATGGTTGCCGGCATGGAAGGCGTGGCGGTAGGCGAGCATGGGCCGATTGTCGCCAACCGGCGGCGGTCGCCGGCAGTCAGCGCCTGGGCCTGGGCAGGTGCTGGTCGATCAGCACCGGGTTGCCGTCCGGATCGGTCAGCATGAAGTGCGCGGGGCCGTCGCTGTCGGCATCGATCACCGGCGCGGGCGACAACCCGCGGCCTTGCAGCAGGCGCTGCAGTTCGCGCACGTCCTGGAAGTCCGTGAGCACCTGCCGGTCCTTCGTCCAGCCGGGGTTGAAAGTCAGCATGTTCCTGTCGAACATGCCCTGGAACAGGCCGATGCGGGCGTTGCCGTTCTGCAGCACGACCCAGCGCTGCGCGACGTCTCCGCCGGCCCGCTGGAAACCGAGTTTCTCGTAGAACGCGAGAGATGCGTTGAGGTCCTTGACGGCGAGGCTGACGGAAAAGTTGCCGAGGTCCATGGCGGGGCTTTCGATGGCGGTGGCAGGGGGTGCGGTGGCGGTGCCGATGAGCAGGGTGGCTGCCCAGGCGGCAGCGGCAAGGCGAAGGCTGGGGGGCATGGCGTCTCCTTCAGCGGCCTACGATGCCTCGAGCGGGCCGCGCCGGCTTGCCAAATCTTGCGAATCGACTGACCAGCCCGCCTTGCCCGACCGCACCGAAGCCCTCTATGTGGCGCGCATCAACCGCGCCATCGACCACATCGTGGGCCACCTCGCCGGGCCGCTGAGGCTGGACGCCGTGGCCGCGGCAGCGGGCCTGTCGCCCTTTCACTTCCACCGCGTGTTCAAGGCCTTTGCGGGCGAGACGCTGAACGAGTTCGTCAAGCGGCACCGGCTGCAACGCGCGCTCTACCTGATGTCACACGCGCCGCGCCGCTCGCTGACGGCGGTGGCGCTGGACGCCGGCTTCTCGTCCTCCTCCGACTTCTCGCGCTGCTTCAGGCAGCACTTCGGCGTACCGCCGCGCGCCTTCGACCTGACCTCGTTCCGCGCTACCGGCAGCGAAGCGTTGGAGCGCGCATTGGCCGAGGCGCAGCCCGAGCGCTCGCTGCAGGCCGCGCCAGCGGGCGACAACCCGGACGGGTTCGAGGTGACGCTGCGCGACCTGCCCGCGCGGACGGTCGCCTACCTGCGCGTGCACGACCCCTACCGGCCGGGCGTCGTGCAGGCCGCGTGCGAACGCCTGCTGGCCTGGGCCGATGCGCGCGGCGTGGCCAGCGGGCAGTGGCTGGGCTATATGTGGGAGGAGCCCGAGATCGTCGCGCTGCGCCACTGCCGGTATGACGTCGCGGTCGTGCTCGATCACGTCGATCCGGCCGGCGAGATCGGCCGCTTCGAGTTCCCGCCGATGCGCGTGGCGGAGGTGAGCCTCAGCGGCGACCTGGCGCTGGAAGCCCGCGCCATCGACTGGCTCTACAAGACCTGGCTGCCAGCCAGCGGCTACGAGCCCGACGACCAGCCCGCGTTCGAGGCCTGGCGCGGCCGGCCCTACGCCCACGGTGCCGGGCACTTCGAGCTCGCCTGCCAACTGCCGGTGCGGCGCGGCTGAGGCAGGGGCTCAGGGGGCCGCGCCGGCTAGCACAAGGGCCAGCAACCGCACACGCTGCGGGGCCGGCGGCGCTGCACTAGCCTTGCGGCCATCGTTTCCATCCCCATCTGCCGGCCATGCCCAATCTCTTCGACCCCGTCCGCTTCGGCGACATCCAGCTTGCCAACCGTGTCGTCATGGCACCCCTCACGCGCAACCGCGCGACGAACCAGACGCCCAATGACCTGCACGTCGAGTACTACCGGCAACGCGCCGGGGCCGGCCTGATCATCACGGAGGCCACGCAGATCCGCCCCGACGGCCAGGGCTATTTCGACACGCCGGGCATCCACACGCCCGAGCAGGTCGCGGCCTGGAAGCGGGTGACCGACGCCGTGCATGCCGAGGGCGGCAAGATCGTCGTGCAGCTCTGGCATGTGGGCCGCATCTCGGTCAACAGCCTGCAGCCGGGCGGCCAGGCGCCGGTGTCGTCCACCGACCGTGCCGCCAAGACCAGGACCTACGCTGCCCATGGCCAGCTGGTGCCCACCGACGTGCCGCGTGCGCTGCGCACCGACGAGCTGCCGCAGCTGATTGCCGACTATGTGCAGGCGGCCAAGAACGCCATCGAAGCCGGCTTCGACGGCATCGAGATCCACAGCGCCAACGGCTATCTGATCGAGCAGTTCCTGCGCGACAGCACGAATGACCGCCATGACGAGTACGGCGGCTCCATCGAGAACCGCGCGCGGCTGCTGATCGAGGTGGCCGGGGCCATCGCCAACACCATCGGCGCCGGCCGCACGGCGTTGCGCCTGTCCCCGGTCACGCCGGCCAACGACGTCGGCCAGGACAGCAATCCGCAGGCGCTGTTCAACTACGTGGCCGACCAGTTGGCGCCCTTGAAGCTGGCCTTCCTGGAAGTGGTGGAAGGCGCCACCGGCGGCCCGCGCGACAACGTGCCTTTCGACTACGCCGAGCTGCGTCGCCGCTTCGCCGGCCCCTACATCGCCAACAACGGCTTTGACCGCGCCATGGCGCTCGACGCCGTGGCCGGCGGGCGGGTGGATGCGGTCGCCTTCGGCCGGCCGTTCATCAGCAACCCGGACCTGGTGGAGCGCCTGCGCGACAACCTCGCCTGGGCCGCGCCGCAGAAGGAGACCTTCTACGGCGGTGGCGCCGAGGGCTACACGGACTACCCGACCGTCAGGGACAAGGGCCTGTGAACGGTACGGCAGTAGGTCGCGAAGGCCATGCGCCGGGTGCCAATCAAGGCGCGACGCGACGCTCGCATTGATATGCGGGCAAGCGGTGCAACGCGGAGTGGCGCCCGGCGCATGGCCTTCCCTTCGGGTTGGCGCCAGGAAGCCCGCGCGCGGCGTTGCAAAGCCTCGCTTGGGGCCTACCCAAGCTTCGTCTCGCGCCTTGCTCGCGGGCTTCCTGGCGCCAACGCGACCTGCTGCCGTACCGTTAACAGGCCCTAATCAGCCCTGAAAGGCGCCCGGGTGCCGCGCCGCGCCGGCCAGCGCGACGCTGCCGTGCGGGTGCCGGTATTCGCGCGCCGGACTCAGCTTCACGCCTTCCGCCTCGCCCATGTCCTGCGCCTTGCCGCGCAGTGACGAAGCGGGCTTGAGGCGGAAGTCCTCGCGTGCGGCGAGCACGAACTCGTCCCACTCGGCCTTGAAGTTGGCGCGGCGCGTCCAGTGGCCTTCGGCGGCCAGTTGCGGCGCGCCGACGAGCAGGTTGTTGGCCAGCATCACCTCGGCCTGCGGCGGCGTCACGCGCAGCCAGATGCCGCCGCCGGGCCGCTGGTCGACCAGCGTGTTGTGCACGAGGTAGAGCGCCTGCTTCGGCCACTTCGCACCCTCGACGCCGAAGGAGATCACGTGCGGGTTGTCCGTCGTCGAGCTCTGCATGATGAGGTTGCCCATGACGACGGCGACACCGCCGTTCGGGAACTCCAGCTCGTAGCTCGCCCGGCCGCCGATCTCGTCGGTGAGGCGGTTGTAGAGGATGTGGTTGACGGCCGCGCGGCTCTTCAGCAGGTGGCCGAGCAGGCCGTGGTGAAAGTAGCTGCCGGTGACCGACAGCCGCCGGATGGCGCCGACGTAGAGGTTGTGCGTGGCGCCGCTGCGCAGCGGGATGGCGCCGAAGTCGCAGTCGACGATGTCGAGTTCGATGCCTTCGTCGTTGGCCGACAGCAGGCCGTTCTCGTTGTCGCGGAAGCCGCAGTCCACCAGCGTCAGCGAGCCGGCCTCCAGCCGGATGCCGGCGCCGTTGTGATCGGGCACCGTGCAGCCGGTGAAGTCGAACCCTTCGATGCGCATGCGCTGGCCGCGTGTGACGAAAAGGCCCTTGCCCTGGGCATGCGCGCCCGCCGCGATGAGCCGTGCGCGGCCACCCACGGCGCGCAGCGTCAGGTCATGCTGCTGCCACGTGGCCACGTCGGCCACGTAGTCGCCAGCGTCCACCTCGATCAGCGTGCCGTCTGCCGCCTGGCGGGCCGCGGCGGCGAGCGACTTCACGGCCTGCGTGGGGCCGACCTTCATGACCGGCCCGGCACGGGCGGCGAGTGGCAGTAACGCCGTCGACGACAACAGCAGCTCGCGGCGGCGCATCACCGCGTCTTCCTCATCCTGGACCTGAAAAGTTCGGCGATGCCCACCTCGCGCGGCCCGGCGATCAGCTCGAAGGCCTCGCCCGCGGCGATCGTGCCTTCGCGCTTCACGGCCAGGTAGAAGCCGCAGTAGCCGCTCTGCACCATCATCTTCACGGCGTGCGCGAAACCCATGTGCGCATTGAGCTTGAAGCAGGGGTAACGCGGCTCGGAGATGACGAGTTCGCAGTCCGGGAAGCGCAGCACATCACCGATCCAGGCAGCCGCTTCCAGCAGCCCGGAGATCGTCAGGTTCTCACCGAGGGCGCCGGGCTGAAGGGGCGCGTCGACCTGAGCCTGGCGACGCATCGTCGCCCAGACGGCGTAGTGTTCCTGCGGATAGGCGTAGACGGCCTTGGTCAGGCCGCCATGCACGCTCGGGTCGGCCTGCTCGTCACCCTCCAGGCCCAGCGCCCCGACGGCGACGCGGCCATCGCGCGCCCGCTTGCGAATGGCGGACACCACGCTTTCGCCGCCGGAGACGACGAGGCGTTCGATGCGGCCGGTGTTGACGCTGAGCACTTGCATGCGCCGATTGTCCACAGGGCGGGGCGCGTCATTTCGGCGTCTTCGCCTACATGGCTTGGCGCCACTGCCGCCTAGGCTTCGGGCCGAGTTTGAGAAGGGAGAGCGCATGACTGCACTCGACAGCGGCGCCAGGGTGTGGGCGGGTCTGGCCGTTACACCATCCAGCGAACTGATGTTCATCGTCGGCGTGTTGCTCGCCGGCGCATTGGCCGGGGAATTCATCGCCGCCACGACCCGCCTGCCCCGTGTGGTCGGCTACACGCTGGCGGGCTGCTTCGCCGCCGCCTTCGGCCACGGCGTGGCGCTGCCGCTGAATGGCGCGGCGCAGACCGTGACCGACCTGGCGCTCGGCCTGCTGCTGTTCGAGATCGGCAGCCGCGTGCACCTGCGCTGGCTGCGCCGCAACCCCGGGCTGCTCGCCACCAGCGTGGCGGAGGCGCTGCTCAGTGCCGTGGCCGTGGCCTTCGTGCTGCGGCTGTTCGACGTGAGCTGGCAGACGGCCATCGCCTGCGCCATCCTGGCGATGCCGGCGCCGGCCGCCGTGTCGGGCCGCGTGGCGCTGGAGCTGGGGGCCCAGGGCCAGGTGACGCAGCGCGCGACGATGCTGACGGCGCTGAACACCCTCTATGCCGTCATCGCCCTGACGCTGATGCGCACCTGGTGGGCCGCGGACGACGGCGGCAGCCTGCCGCAGGCCCTGGCCGGCCTGGCAATCTCGCTGCTGACGACGCTCGGCGTGGCGGCGCTGCTGGCCGGTGCCGTCTACCTGGCCGCGCGGCGGCTGGACCTGCGCAACGGCAGCGCGGCGCTGCTGCTCTTCGGCCTCGTCGCCTTCGCCATCGTGGCGGCGCGCGCCATCGGCGTGTCGACGCTGCTGATGCCGCTGCTGGCCGGCCTGCTGCTGCGCAACACCAGCGACCGGCCCTGGGTCTGGCCGCGCCACTTCGGCACCTCGGGCGGCGCGCTGGTGCTGATGCTGTTCGTCATCGTCGGCTCGGCCTGGTCGCCGTCGGTGCTCGTGGCCGGCGGCTTCGTGGCGCTGGCGCTGATGGCGGCGCGCTTCTTCGCCAAGGCCCTGGCCATCGTCGCGCTGGCGCCGGCGGCGAAGTCCAGCTGGCGGCAGGGCCTGTCACTGGCCATCACGATGACGCCGCTGTCCGGCACGGCGCTCGTCATGCTCAGCGAACTGATGCGCGCCGAGCCGGAGCTGGTGGCGGGCGCCGTGCCCATCGTGCTGGCCAGCATCGCGGTGCTGGAGCTGATCGGGCCCATCGCCGTGCAGTTCGCGCTGCGCCTGGCAGGCGAGCTGCCGCCGGCGCCCACGCGCAGGCAACGCAAGAAGGAGGTGGGCCCATGAGCCTCGGCGTCTTCTCGAAATCCCAGCCGCTGACGCTTGGCGTCGAGCTGGAGCTGCAGATCGTCAGCAGCGACGACTACGACCTCGCGCCCGTGTCGGCCGACCTGATGCGGCTGATGGAAAAGCGCAGCATCCCCGGCGACGTGAAGCCCGAGATCACCAGCAGCATGATCGAGCTGGCCACCGGCGTGTGCACCGGCTTCGGCCAGGTGCTGTCTGAGCTGGGCCAGATCCGCGACGCCCTGGTGGACTGCGCCGAGCAGCTCGACGTGAGCCTGTGCGGCGGCGGCACCCACCCCTTCCAGCACTGGAAGCGCCAGCGCATCTTCGAGACGCCGCGCTTCCACGAGCTGTCGGCGCTGTACGGCTACCTGTCCAAGCAGTTCACGATCTTCGGCCAGCATGTGCACATCGGCTGCCCGAGCGCCGATGAAGCGCTGGTACTGCTGCACGGCATGAGCCGCTTCATCCCGCACCTGATCACGCTGGCCGCGTCATCGCCCTTCGTGCAGGGCGAGGACACGGGCTTCGACTCGGCGCGACTGAACTCGGTATTCGCCTTTCCGCTGTCCGGCCGCGCGCCCTTCGTGCAGACCTGGGGCGACTTCGAAACCTACTTCACCAAGATGACCCGCACCGGCGTCGTCTCGGGCATGAAGGACTTCTACTGGGACATCCGGCCCAAGCCGGAGTTCGGCACCATCGAGGTTCGCGTGCTGGACACGCCGCTGACCATCGAGAAGGCTGCGGCCATCGCCGGTTTCATCCAGTGCCTGGCCCGCTGGATCACCGTGGAGAAGCCGTTCAAGCTCAGCGAGGACGACTACCTGCCCTACACCTTCAACCGCTTCCAGGCCTGCCGCTTCGGGCTGGACGGCACCTTCGTCGACCCCGAGAGCGGCGAGCACCGCGTGTTGCGGGACGACCCCACCTGGCTGCGCCGCATCGAGAGCGAGAACCACCTCCTGCCCGAGATGGTGCGCCGCGCGGCGCAGCGCTGGCACGGGCGCTGAAGAGGCGCCGGGGCGACCCGGCCCGTCAGCGTGACCGTCCAGGCGGCTTCACGACCGGCGCGACGCTGGTCGTCTTGCGGCCCAGCGCATCCTGCCAACGCTTCAACGTGCGCCGCAGCAGGTTGATTTCCACGCGGCCGGGGAAAGAGACCGGCTCGACCGGTGCGGCTTCATCGATTTCGGCAAGTCGGGACACATGAAAGCTGCGTGTCATGGTCGTCCTCCGTCATTCAGTGCGCTTCCATCATGAGAGGGTCCTAACGCGCCAGTTGTAGGACTTTCACGCATCGCCACCCAGGCACGGCTGCTGTACCGCGCGCCACGATGACGCGGGTACGCGGCTTGCCCAAGGGGGTGACACACACCCGACTGGCCAAGGCAATGAGAGTCCCTTTCCGGTTTGCAGCACCCCACTGGTTCAGCAATGTCAACGGCGACAGCCTCGCTGAGCCGGCCGAACGCTGCCCGCTCTGGCGACTCGCCTCATTGCCGCGCCGGCCCGCAGCCCGGCGCATCGCCGCGCCTGCCTGGCCGGCTGCCCGCGCCCGCTGACGGCGGCGCCAGTGGCGGGGCGCTGACCCCGCACCGCAGGCCGCAAGACAAGCGGCAATAGTTGCATACGGTTTCACCGCCTTCGCGGCGGCGACAGCCTCGCTTCGCCGTCAAAAATGCCCGGCGTACCGCGCTCGCATGCGGTCATTCTGATTTTGCATAACCACGTCGGCTGAGAAAGTTACGGCGTGATTACATTGGATTCACCCCTCCGCGGCACACCGTGCGTGTACTTGGGCCAGCGCTCGCGGCTGCCCCAAACACATTCCCATGATCGGAGCTTTTCCATGAACCAACCCGCCATGCAGGGCTTGCGCCTGAACCTGCCCGCCTACGTCAAGAACGCCCGGCTCATCGCCTGGGTGGCCGAGATTGCCGCCTTGACCGAGGCCGCCGACATCCACTGGTGTGACGGCGGCGCCGCGGAATACCAGCAGCTTTGCGACCGGCTCGTCGCCGCTGGCACCTTCACGAAGCTGAACCACGCGCTTCGCCCGGGCAGCTACCTCGCCCGCTCCGACCCGAGCGACGTCGCCCGCGTGGAAGACCGCACCTTCATCTGCAGCGAGCGCCCGGAAGACGCCGGCCCCACGAACAACTGGATGGCGCCGGCCGCCATGCGCGACCTGCTGCAGACCGGCGAGCGGGCGCTCTTCAAGGGCTGCATGCGTGGCCGCACGCTCTACGTCGTGCCGTTCAGCATGGGGCCGCTGGGCAGCCCCATCGCCCACATCGGCGTGGAGCTGAGCGACAGCGCCTACGTGGCCGTCAACATGCGCACGATGACGCGCATGGGCCGCGCCGTGATCGAACAACTCGGCACCGACGGCGATTTCGTACCCTGCGTGCACAGCGTCGGCGCGCCGCTGGCATCGGGCGAGCGTGACGTTGCCTGGCCCTGCAACGCCACCAAGTACATCGTCCACTACCCGGAGACGCGCGAGATCTGGAGCTACGGCTCCGGCTACGGCGGCAACGCACTGCTGGGCAAGAAGTGCTTCGCGCTGCGTATCGCGTCGACGATGGGCAGGGACCAAGGCTGGCTGGCCGAGCACATGCTGCTGTTGGGCGTCGAGAGCCCGTCGGGCAGGAAGTCCCACATCGCCGCGGCCTTCCCGAGCGCCTGCGGCAAGACCAACTTCGCCATGCTGATCCCGCCGCAGGCCTTCGCCGGCTGGAAGATCACGACCATCGGCGACGACATTGCCTGGATCAAGCCCGGCGCTGACGGCAAGCTTTACGCGATCAATCCCGAGGCCGGCTATTTCGGCGTGGCACCCGGCACCAACTCGCACACCAACCCCAACTGCATGGCCAGCCTGCAGCGCGACGTGATCTTCACGAACGTGGCGCTCACTGACGACGGCGATGTCTGGTGGGAAGGCATGACCGACACGCCGCCCGCCCACGCCATCGACTGGCAGGGCCGAGACTGGACGCCCGAGATCGCCAAGGCGACCGGCGAGAACGGCAAGCCGAGGCCTGCGGCGCACCCGAATGCCCGCTTCACGGTGGCCGCCACCAACAACCCGGCGCTGGACGAGCACTGGGACGACCCGGCCGGCGTCGCCATCGACGCCTTCATCTTCGGCGGCCGACGCTCGACGACCGTGCCGCTGGTGACCGAGGCGCGCAGCTGGACCGAGGGCGTCTACATGGCCGCCACCATGGGCAGCGAGACCACCGCCGCCGCCGCGGGCCAGCAGGGCGTCGTGCGCCGCGACCCGTTCGCCATGCTGCCCTTCACCGGCTACAACATGGCCGACTACTTCCAGCACTGGCTGGACGTGGGCGCCAAGCTCGAAGCCTCGGGCGCGAAGTTGCCGGCCATCTACTGCGTCAACTGGTTCCGCAAGGGCGCGGATGGCAAGTTCGTCTGGCCGGGCTATGGCGAAAACATGCGCGTGATGAAGTGGATGCTGGACCGGCTGGAAGGCCAGGGCGGCGGACAGGAAAACGTGTTCGGCGTGACGCCGTCGTATGGCGACCTCACCTGGGACGGCCTGGACTTCTCGCCGGCCCAGTTCGATGCGGTGACGCGCATCGACGCCGCCGAATGGCAGGCGGAGCTGAAGCTGCACGAGGCGCTGTTCTCGCAATTGGCACAGGGCCTGCCGGCGGAGCTGCCGGCCACCAAGGCGGCCCTCGAGGCCAGACTGGCCGCGCTCGGCTGAAGGCGCCCCCCCGACTCGAAGGCCGGCGGCGCCATGTGGCGTCACGGCCTGCGGCTAAGCTGCCGGCCGACATGCCCGCCGCTCCATCCACGCCCAGCCCCGCCGCACTCGCCCGCTGCATTCCCTTTGTCGTTTTCATGGTGCTGCTGGCGCTGCGCGGCTATCTGCCCGACAGCCTGGGCATCGACGCGCGCTGGATCTACGGCGTCCAGACGGTCATCGTCGCCGGCCTGCTCGCCTGGTACTGGCGCGGCTACGGCGAGCTGGTGCGGCAGACCCTGCCCGATGCCCGTGAAACCGGCGTCGCCGTCATCGTCGGCATCGTCGTCTTCGCGCTGTGGGTGCAGCTGGACGCGCCATGGATGCAGCTTGGCAGCGCCACGGCCAGCTTCGTGCCGCTGGACGCCCACGGCCAACCGATCTGGGCACTGATCGCGCTTCGCCTGGCCGGGGCGGCGCTGGTGGTGCCGGTGATGGAGGAGCTGTTCTGGCGCAGCTTCCTGATGCGCTGGATCGAGCGCCCGGGTTTCGAGCGCGTCGATCCACAGACCGTCGGCCTCAAGGCCGTGGTGCTGTCCACGTTCGTCTTCACGCTGGCACACACGCTGTGGCTGGCCGCCATCCTCGCCGGCCTGGCCTACGCCTGGCTCTACCGCCGCAGCGGCAAGCTGTGGACGGCCGTCTTCGCCCATGCCGTCACGAACGGGCTGCTCGGTGTCTGGGTGGTCTGGACGGGCCGCTGGGAGTTCTGGTGAGCGCGGCGGCGCCGGGCTGAGCCGCCACGTCAAGCGCGCATTGCGCAGATCACCGCACAGATTCCGCGCAAGCCGGCTTGGCAACCACTGCCTGCGACCCTATCCTGCGGCGCCCTCCGAGCGTGGGCGCATCCCGTCAACGAGGTCTCGCAGCGCATGCCCCGATACAACCTTCGCATCAATCAGCAGCGGCACGCCGTCGAGGTGGCCGCCGACACGCCCCTGCTCTGGGTGCTGCGTGACCAGCTCAACCTCGTCGGCACCAAGTACGGCTGCGGCGTCGGCCAGTGCGGCGCCTGCACCGTCCATGTCAACGGCACGCCGCAGCGCAGCTGCCTGCTGCCCGTGTCGGGCGCGGCGGGGCTGGACATCACCACCATCGAGGGGCTCGACCCCAAAGGCGCGCACCCGCTGCAGCGCGCTTGGGCAGAACTGGACGTGCCGCAGTGCGGCTACTGCCAGGCCGGCCAGATCATGACGGCCGCTGCGCTCCTGAAGCAGACGCCCAAGCCCACCGACGCCGACATCGACGCGGCGCTGAACGGCCACCTGTGCCGCTGTGCGACGTATGTGCGCATCCGCGCCGGCGTTCATCGCGCCGCCGAGATCGCGGTGCAGGACCGCAAGGGGAAGAAGGCATGAGCGCGGTCACGTCACGGCGGCAACTGTTGAAGGGCGGCGGCGGCCTGCTGCTCGGCCTGTGGCTGCCCGGCGCTGTCAACGCGGCGGGCGAAGCCGTCGGCAAGCCGGCGAGCCTGACGGACACGGGCGAGTTCAAGCCCAACGCCTTCATCCGCATCGCCGGCACGGGCGCGGTGACCCTGATCTCCAAGCAGCCCGAGATCGGCCAGGGCATCAAGACCTCCCTGCCCATGGTGCTGGCCGAGGAGCTGGACGTGCGCTGGCAGGACGTGCGCATCGAGCAGGGCGACCTTGACCCCGCCTACGGCAACCAGAGCGCGGGCGGCTCCACGTCCACGCCCAACAACTACACCGACTTCCAGCGTCTGGGCGCCACCGCCCGACTGCTGCTGTTGCGCGCCGCCGCCGCGCAGCTGAAGGTGCCCGAAGCCGAGCTGACCACCGAGAGCGGCCAGGTGCTGCATGCAGC
>SEEY01000068.1:0-5154 GCA_004211235.1 Rubrivivax sp. | reverse complement strand
CTGCCCATGCCGAAGGCCGACGAGGTCAGGCTCAAGGACCCGAGCCAGTACAAGCTGCTCGGCACCCGCATCGGCGGCATCGACAACCCGGCCGTCGTCACCGGCAAGCCGCTGTTCGGCATCGATGTGCGCCAGCCTGGCCAGCTCACCGCCGTGTTCGTCAAGTCGCCCGTCTTTGCCGGCAAGGTGAAGAGCGCCAACCTGGACGCCATCAAGGCCCTGCCCGGCGTGCGCGATGCCTTTGTCATCGACGGCACGACCGACCTGCGCGGCCTGCTGCCCGGCGTGGCCATCGTCGCCGACCACACCTGGGCGGCCTTCAGCGCCCGCAAGCAGTTGCGCGTCGAGTGGGACGAGGGCAAGCACGCCAAGGACAGCTGGCGCCAGTTCGTGCAGCAGGCCGACACGCTCGGGCCCCAGCCCGGCGCCGCCGCGCTGCGCCGCGATGGCGACGTGGCGGCCGCGCTGCACGGCGCCGCCAAGACCGTCACCGCGCGCTACGAATACCCGTTCATCTCCCACGCCAGCATCGAGCCGCAGAACTGCACTGCCTGGTGGCACGACGGCGTCATGGAGATTTGGGCGCCCACCCAGAACCCGGGCGCCGGAGCCAACCTGGTGGTCAGCACGTTGGGCATTCCGAAGGAACAGATCAAGCTGCACATCACGCGCAGCGGCGGCGGCTTCGGGCGGCGGCTGAGCTCCGATTACGTCGTCGAGGCCGCGGCCATCGCCAGGCGCGTGGCCGCGCCGGTGCAACTCGTCTGGACGCGCGAAGACGACCTGCAGCACGACCACTTCCGCGCCGGCGGCTTCCACTTCCTGCGCGGCGGCGTGGATGCGAATGGCCGCGTGACCGCCTGGCACGACCACTTCGTGACCTTCGCCAACCGCGTCGAGCGCGACGGCCGCAGCCAGTTGCAGCCCGGCAGCGGCGCGGCCCTGAGCGGCGACGAGTTCCCGGCCCGCTGGGTGCCCAACTGCCTGCTGGAGCAGACGCCCATCGAGTGCGGCATCCCGATGGGCCCGTGGCGGGCGCCGGGCAGCAACGTGTTTGCCTGGGTCGTCCACAGCTTCATCGACGAACTGGCCCACGCCGCCGGGCGTGACCCGCTGCAGTTCCGACTGGACCTGCTCGGCCAGGAAGACCTGAAGGCACCGACCGACGCGCGCGGCCAGCCGTATCACGTCGGCCGCATGCGCCGCGTGCTGCAGGAGGCCGCCCGGCGCGCCGGTTGGGGCGGCACGCCCTTGCCCCAGGGCCGCGGGCGCGGCATCGCCTTCCACTTCAGCCACCGCGGCTACATCGCCCAGGTGGCCGAGGTGACCGTCTCCCGCGACGGCGAACTCAAGGTGGACCGCGTCACGGTCGTCAGCGACATCGGTGGGCAGGTCGTCAACCTCAGCGGTGCCGAGAACCAGGTGCAAGGCTCGGTCATCGACGCCCTCGGCACACTCATGCACGCCCGGCTCGACATCGAGGACGGCCGCATCGTGCAGAGCAACTTCGGCGACTACCCGCTGATCCGTCTGGCCGAATCACCGACGCGCATCGACGTGCACTTCCTGAAGACCGAGTTCCCGGTCACCGGCCTGGGCGAGCCCGCTTTCCCGCCCCTGGCGCCGGCGGTGTGCAACGCCATCTTTGCGGCGACGGGGCATCGGGTGAGGAAGCTGCCGTTGTCGGGAATGGACTTGCGCTGGGGTTGAAGGGCACCGAGTTCACTCGTAGTGCGTCCACATCGGCAGCACCTTCACAGTGTTCTCGTCGATCAGCACCTGATACACCAATCGGTGCTGGATGTTGATCCGCCGCGAGTAGGGGTCCGGCAAGTCGCCAACCAGCTTCTCGAAGGGCGGCGGATTCTGGAACGGGTCGGCCTGCAGCACCGCGAGCAGGTCCTGCGTCTCCTGGATCGCGTTCCAGTCTTCCGCCGAGACGAGCACCGCGTCGTTGCGCTTGCCTGAGATCGTGATCGGCTGATGCGACTCAGCTGTCTCGTCTATCAGGCGGTAGAGGTTGGTGCGGGCTTCGCTGGCGGTGAGGGTGGTCATGGGCGGGTCCTTGTTGAATCGTACGCAACCGGTACGTCAAGACAAGATACGCAGGTTGGCGTGACTACCGCGGACCCCAACACGCACCGCCCAGATTCGTTGGGGTTCACTGCGTTCACCCCAACCTACCGAGCTCAAGTCTGCCGCAACGGGCAACTCCCGGCGGCGTCACCGCTCAACTCGGCAGGCGTCCACCTCGACACGCCGCCAGCGCACTTCAGGGCGATTCCTGCCCATATCGCGATAGAACGATTGCACCAACGAGTCCGGCGTACCGGCGGAAACCTTGCCCTGGGCATCCGTGAACAAGGACAACCGGTCCACGTCGGCCAAACGCCAGTCGCTGCCATCGAGCCGCAAGCGCAGGCGGTCCCGCCAGCGGGTGCCGTAGCTGTCGACGAACAAAACCAATGCGGTGGCGCTGCTATCTCTCACGGTCAACAACTCGATCTCAGCACTGACTGGGTGCTCCCAGGCCGAGCTGAGAAAGAAGTCGCCATCGGCATAAGGTGGCTTGTCGCCCGGCGCCGCGCTCTCGAAGTGCGCGCGGTAACGCTCGGTGGCCTGAAGCAGACACAGCAGTTCACCGGTGAACAGTTGCTTGAGCTGCGAAACCTCGCTCCGGTCGTAGTCGCTGTGTGCGCGGGGCTGCGCGTGCCAATCCAGGAAGGCCTGCGCCGCGTCCTGCGGCGAGGAACTCGCGTTCGCCCCGCCCGCGCTCAATGCCGCCGCAGTGCATAGCGCGAAGCCACCGGCCATCAAGCGCCTCATTTCTTGTCCACCACCACGATCTCCCCTTCTGGCTTGCCGACCCCCCGAATCTCCGCCCGATACATATCCTCCGCAAACGTCGCCGGCACGACGTATCTGCCCGGCGTCACCACCCGCACCAGGTAGAACATTTCCAGTGGCTGGCCCAGCTGGGCGGCCGCCACGAAGCGGTCGTCGCGGTATTCGGTGTGGACGATGCGTTCGTTGGCATTGGCCTGCGCCACGTTGACGCCGTCCACCGTGAACTCGCCGGCCTGCGGGCCCTGGCTGAGGTTCAGGTTCTCGATCTCGAAGCCGGCCGGGATGCGGTCCACCACGAGGCCGTCCTTGATGGCCTGCGCGGCCTTCACGCGCAGGCGGACGATGAACATCTCGCCGGTCGTGAACTGACGGGCCGTCACGGGCTTGCCGGTGGTCGTGAACATCGCGCGCTCCACGCTGATGCGCTCGCTGCTGGGCGGCAGCGGTTTGAGCGGGTAGCCCTGGGCCGTGGCGTCGAGATAGAGCGGCGTGGCGCCGTCGTTCTTCAGCGTCAGGCCTGACTTGAGCTGGGCCACATCGAAGCCCTGCTGGCCGGTGCCCGTGCCGGTCCATGCGTCGGCCTTGGCGCCGACGGCGAGCGTCGTCTTCCAGCTGTCGTCCTTGCCAGCGCCGCCGGTGGCGGACTGCACGGCCATGAACAGCGCCAAACGCTCCTGCGTCGAGTAGTAGTTGCGTTTGCCGAAGTCGTCGGCCAGGTCGAACAGCAGGTTTTCGCGCCGCTCGTGCTGCACCTTGTGGCGCAGCAGCAGTGCGTAGGCCAGCGCGCGGTCGCGGATGCGCGAGCCGTAGTCGCCCAGCCACTGGCCCCAGTAGCCATCGTCGACCTGGTAGCCGTAGCCGCGCACCATCGCGTCGTCCAGGGCTTGCCTTGCGCGGGCCTCGTCGCCCATGGCCTTGAGCGCCAGCGACAGATGCACCAGCGGCAGCGGCGACAGCGCATTGGCGCGGTACTGGTCGTGCAGCGTGCGCAGCGTGGCCAGCGGCGCCTTCTGCTCGCGGGCCAGGATGTAGCCGGCGTGCGCGGCCTCGGCGAAGCGCTGGTGGGCGATGCGCAGCAGCTCGGCGTCGCGGTAGTCGGCGAGCTGGCCGTTGGGGTTGCGGCGCGGCTCCTTGGGCGGCGAGGTCTGCTGGCCGGGGCTGCGCTGGAACTGCTCGGTCAGGCCTTCCAGCGACTTGGCCAGCTGCGTTTCGGGCACGGCGAAACCGGCGTCACGCGCGTCCTGCAGGAAGCCGGTGACGTAGGCGCTCAGCCAGCCTTCGTACGGATTGCTCGCTGCCCACAGGCCATAGCCGCCGCGGGCCTGCTGCATGCCGGCCAGGCGGGCGAAGGCGCTTTCCAGCCGCTTGGCGCGCTCCTCGCGCGGCACCGGCGTCAGACCCCAGCGCTTGGCCGCTTCATCGTCGATGAAGACGAGCGGGTAGGCGCTGGAGGTCGTCTGCTCCAGGCAGCCGTAGGGGTACATCAGCAGGCCCTTGACCTGCTCCCTGATGTCGATGGGCGGCGTGTTGCTGACGGTCAGATTGAGCGTCGCCGAGCCGGCCCAATAGGCGTCGAGCAGCGCCTTGTCGATCACCTGTGTGGCGCCCGGCTCGATGCGGATGCGCCGGCTCTCGCGCGTCAGCGGCGTGATGGGCTGCACCTGCAGCGCCGCCTCCCGCACGAGGCTCAACGTGCCCGCCGTAACGGTCAGCTTGATCGGCGCCAGGCCGTAGGCATCCAGCGCCTCGGCCTGGAAGCGCAGGATCTGGCGCTGTTTGTCGTTCAGCCGGACCGACGATGCCTCGCCGGTGATGCGCACGGGGCCGGTCGCCGACAACGCGACCTTGACGTCCTGCGGCGCGCCGCTGAGGTTGGTCAGGTCCAGCGCAATCGTCGCCTTGTCGCCCGGCGCGATGAAGCGCGGCATGTTCAGCTCGGCCACCAGCGGCGCGGCGACGACGGTCTCGGCCTGCGTCGAGCCATAGCTGTCCGCGCTGCTCACGACCGCCATCAGCCGCAGCGTGCCGTTGAAGTCCGGCAGCTTGACGCTGATGCTGGCCTCGCCCTTGGCGTCCAGCGCGACCGGGCCGCTGAACAGGTCCACCAGCAACACCTTGCGCGGCATGCTCTGCGTGTCGCGCTTGCCGGCATCGCCGCCGAAGCGCTGCTGGGCGACGTTGCCGTCCATCTTCTCGATGAGGCGGCCGTAGAGGTCGAGGATGTCGGCGCCGTAGCGGTGCTTGCCGAAGAAGAAGTCGGCCGGGTCGGGCGTCTTGAAGTTGGTGATATTGAGGATGCCCACATCG
>SEEY01000067.1 GCA_004211235.1 Rubrivivax sp. | reverse complement strand
TAGGCGCCCCACTGCAGCGTGACGAAGGGCTCGGGGCCGAGGTCGACCTCGTGGGTCTGGCCGGCATGCTCGAACGGGAACAGGCGCCGGCCGGCACTGCCGTCGACGACACCCAGCAGCGGGTCCGGCTGGCCCGAATAGCCGCCGCTCGCGTTGCCCCCCGAGATCCAGCGCTGCACCACCTCGAACTGCTCGGCCAGGTGGGCGTTGTAGGCCATGAAGACGAGGCCGCGGTCGTCGTCGTCCGGCGCGTCCGGATGCACCGGCGCGCCGTAGCTCATGCCGCGGCGCAGGATGCGCGGCATGCGGTTGCGCGAGAAGGCCGTGCCGGCGAGGTCGCGCGGATTGGCGCGGCGGATGTGGGCGTGGAAGGGGCAGGCCGCGCCTTGCGGGTCCTTGGCGTAATTGAAGTCGTTGCCGCTGCCGGCTTCGGGCGCCGCCAGCGGCCGTCCGTCCTGCCAGCGACCCATCAGCTTGGCGAGCACGAGGTCGTGGTCCAGGCCAAGCCGCTTCGCCTCCAGATAGGTGCGGCGACTGAATCGGCCGGTGTACTGGCGCAGCTTGCGCACGACGAGAAAGCTGCCGCGGTCCAGCAGCGCGTCCGGCTGCTCGGGCACGGCGTAGCCCTTGTCGCGCTCGGTCGGAAAGCCCTGCAGCACCTCGCCGGTCTTGACCGTGTCGTCCCAGCTCTGGCCCGCCGCTCCGGAGAGCTGCGGCTGGCCAGTTACCGAGGCAGCCAGCTGGGGCTGGCTGATGCCATCCTTGAAACCGAAGTGCTCCTTGTCGGCGCCATTGCTGCGCATCGGCTCGATGGCCATCAGCGCCAGGCCGGTGCCTGCGGTCAACGCATCGGCCAGTTCGCGCAGCCGCCTGTCGTCGGCCGCGGTGAAGGCCTCGCCCGGCTCGGTGGCCGGGAAGCGCAGCTGCACGAGGACATGGGCGTTCGCCGGGTCGATGCGGTCCACGCCATTGAGATGAGGCGCGAGCGCCCAGTGCGACGGATGGTTGTGGCGCACGTCGCCCAGCAGGCCGGCGCGCGCGGCCATGCCCTCCTTGAAGGCCTGCGGGAAACGCTCCAGCCGCGCGGCCGGCACACCCAGCGCCTTCAGGCCCGACAGCGTCAGCGCGACCTGGCGCCAGACGCCCGGCTTGTCGACGTCGTCGTCATCGCGGCTGACCGGCGCGGTGCTCAGCCAGGCGACGGCCTGGCTGGCCTGGGCGACACGCAGCATCACCAGGCCGCCGCGGTTGCCCGGCGGCTTGCTGAGGATGCAGGCCTGCAGGTCGCCGGGTTTGAGCGACAGCTCGCGGGCCTTCACCGGCGGCTCGGGCAGCGGCTGCTCGAACCAGCCGAGCATCTCGTAGTGGCGCTGGCGCAGCAGGCCGCCTGCCGTCTTGCCGCCATCGTTGGGGAACTGCCGGGCGGTGTCCAGTTCGCGCAGTTCGAACAGGATGTCGTGCGTGGCGCGCAGCAGGCAGGCGTGGTCGGGCGCGCGGGCGCCGAAATAGCGCTGCAACGTGAACAGCCCGGCCAACGGCACCAGGCCGCGCGCGGCCATGGCGAAGCGCTCTTCCGGGCTGGCGGGCAGCGGCCGCGTCTCACCCGAGGCCGGCGCGCGCAGGCGGTTGAAGGCCAGCTCGCTGGCGTGGCCGCGCTGGGCGGCCTCCAGCGCGGCGAGGTATTCGGCATCGCCGACCGTGCGGCCGGACTCGATGAACAGGAAGTCGGCCGACACCTCGTGCGCCCGCACCCAGCGCGCGTAGGCCTCGAAGCTGCAGTCGCGCGACAGCGTGTAGCCCTCGGTGTGGCAGAGCATCAGGTCGAGCGTGGAGCCGAGCTGGTCCCAGATGACCCGCATGTAGGGCTCCCAGCCGCCGTCGAAGTTGACGCTCAGCAGCAGCCGGTCGGGCGATCCGTTGACACCGTCGACGATGCTCCAGCGGAAGGAGTGGACGATGCGCCAGCGGGCGACGATGTCGGTGTAGGGCGAGGCCGGCGCGGTCGACTCGCGCGAGCCCAGCCGCAGGCCGTTCAGCGTGCGAAGCACCCGGCGCAGCCGGTCCACATAGGTGACCACCTCCAGCGCATCGACGAAGCCTGGCTTGATGTCCGCCAGCAGGTTCAGGTCCGTGATGCCGCCGAGCTGGACGTCGTTGCCGCGTGCCATTGTTCTCTCCCAAAAGTTGCGGGCGGGAGTATGGAGTGGCCTGGTGACGATCAGCCACGCGCGCGCCCATCCCTTTGATGACGGCGAAGTCTCGTCCGTGCCAGCCGCAACTCAGCAGCGAAAACCGGCGGCCTATCGCAAACCCCAGGACGGGCAAACCCCGTGTCGGCACAGTCCGAATCACCAAAGGGGAACACGCCATGAACCGCATCACCACCACCAGCCACCGCTCCTTCCGCCTGCAGGCCGCCAGCGCGGCCGCACTGGTCTCGTTGATCGCGCTGACCGGTGCGATGTGGATGACGATCACGGCACCTGCCGACGTGCCTGCGGTGATCCAGCTGGAGCGCGTCGTCATCGAAGGCACGCACAGCAGCGAGAACGTGGCCGAAGTGAAGCAGCTGCCGCGCGTCGTCATCACCGGCCACCGCGATGTGGCGGCGAACGGCACTCAGGTCGCAGCGGCCTGCGTCGCGCCGGCGGTCTGCTAAGTCCGATCCGGGGGTGCACCCCGGTCGCACTTCAGGCAGTTCAATTGCTGGCCGATCACGCCGGCCCGGCCCTCGGGCGTCTGCGTCCAGGGCCGGTTCTGCCAGGGCGGGTCGTGGCGGGTGTGCTGGTTGTGCCCGCAAGCCAGTTGCGCCACCCAATGGCCTTCGTCGTCGACGTGGAAGCCGGTGATCGGCTGCTCCATCAACGCCCCGTCAGCGGCCGAGAACCCGCAGGATCTCGCGGCCGTAGGCTTCGAGCTTCTTGGCGCCCACGCCGCTGATCTCGCCCAGTTCCGTCATGTCGCCCGGCACTTGCCGCGCCATCTCGGCCAGCGTCGTGTTCTGGAAGATCACGTAAGCCGGCAGGCCGTGCTCCTTGGCCACCTCGGACCGCCAGGCCTTGAGCGCCTCGAAGCGCTCGGCCGCCTCCGAATCCAGCCCCAGCGACGGATCCGCCTTGGGCTTGCCCACGCGGCCGGCCTTGCCGCGCGGCTTCTTCTCCTCGGCCTCGCGCAGCCTCAGCTCCACTTCGCCCTTCAGCACCGCCCGAGCGCTGTCCTGCAGCGCCAGCGTGTTGAACTCGCCCTCGGCCGCCACATGGCCCAGCGACACCAACTGGCGCAGCACGGCGCGCCACTGCTGTTCCGACAGGTCGCTGCCGCAAGCCCAGGTGGACAGCTTGTCGTGGCCGTACTGCTTCGTCTTGTCGGTCGCCTTGCCGCGCAGCACGTCGATGAGATGGCCGGCGCCGAAGCGCTCGCCGCGCTGGTGGAAGCGGTAGATGCAGGAGAGCAGCTTGCGCGCAGACTCGGTCGCATCCCAGGTGACCGGCGGATTCAGGCAGTTGTCGCAATTGCCGCAAGGCGTGGCGTTCTCTCCGAAGTAGTTCAGCAAACGCACACGCCGGCAGTCCGTCGCCTCGGCGAGCGCCAGCAGCGCATCCAGCTTGCCGCGCTGGCCCTGCTTGAACTCCTCGCCCGCCGGACTCTCATCGATCATGCGGCGCTGGTTGACGACGTCGGCCAGGCCATAGGTCATCCAGGCCTCGGCCGGCGCGCCGTCGCGGCCGGCACGGCCGGTCTCCTGGTAGTAGGCCTCGATGTTCTTGGGCAGGTCCAGGTGGGCAACGAAGCGCACGTCCGGCTTGTCGATGCCCATGCCGAAGGCGATGGTGGCCACCATGACGAGGCCCTCCTCGCGCAGGAAGCGGTCCTGGTGGCGGCGCCGTACGTCGGCGTCCAGGCCGGCGTGGTACGGCAGCGCCTTGATGCCTTCGCTCTCCAGCCACACCGCCGTCTCATCGACCTTCCTGCGGCTCTGGCAGTAGACGATGCCCGCCTCGCCCTCGTGCTCGTCATTGATGAAGCGCAGCAGTTGGTCGCGCGGCGAGGCGCTCTTCTCGGCGATGAGGTAGCGGATGTTGGGCCGGTCGAAGCTGCTGATGAAGACTCGCGCGTCCTGCAGCTGCAGCCGCTCGATGATGTCCCGCCGCGTGAGCTCGTCGGCCGTGGCGGTCAGCGCGACGCGCGGCACCTCGGGGAAGCGCTCGTGCAGCAGGCTCAGCTGCAGGTACTCCGAGCGGAAGTCATGCCCCCACTGGCTGACGCAATGCGCCTCGTCGATGGCGAACATCGACAGCAGGCCGCGCTCGCGCAGCGATTCGAGCTGGGCCAGGAAGCGCGGCGTCGTCAGCCGCTCGGGCGCGGCGTAGAGCAGCGTCAGGCGCCCGCTCATCATCTCGCGCTCGATGCGGCTGGCTTCCTCGCCGGTCAGGCTGCTGTTCAGGAAAGCGGCATGCACGCCGGCTTCTTCCAGCGCGCCGACCTGGTCGTGCATCAGCGCGATCAGCGGGCTGACGACGATGGCCACGCCCTGGCCGCGCGTGTGCCGCACGATGGCCGGCACCTGGTAGCACAGGCTCTTGCCCCCGCCCGTGGGCATCAGCACCAGCGCGTCGCCGCCCGCGGCCACGTGCTCGACGATGTCGCCCTGCTGGCCGCGAAAGGCCGTGTAGCCGAAAACTGCTGACAGGACCTGGTGGGCAGCGGATTGCAGATCGTCGGCGGGGCTTGGAAGATGCAGAGGCGGGTTCACACCGCGATTCTCCCAGGAGCTTCTTGATGCCCCCATCCGACAAGGCCGCCGAACTGCGTGAGCGGCTGATCCGCAACTTCCACGACGCGCCGCGCGAGCGCTTCGTGCGTGCACCCCACTACGACAGCGAGAGCGTCAGCCTGACCCAGGGCACCGCGGCGAAGAAGCTCGGCGCGAACTTCGACATCGTGGCGCCAGGGCAGATGAGCTGCCCCTACCACCTCCACCACGCGGAGGAGGAGATGTTCATCGTGCTGCAGGGCGAGGGCACCTTGCGCGTGGCCGGGGAACGGCTGCCCATCAAGGCAGGCGACGTCATCACCATCCCGCCCGGCCCCGAGTACCCGCACCACATCATCAATACCTCGAACGAGCCGCTTCATTACCTCAGCATCAGCACGACGGAAAAGCCCGAGGTCTGCGAGTACCCCGACTCGGGCAAGGTGGGCGTGTTCTCTGCGGGCCTGCGCCTGCTGCAGCGGCGCGAAGCGGGGCTGGATTACTGGGAGGGCGAGCCCTGACCTCTGCCTAGAATCACGTTCGCCAGACCGGCAGCCCACAAGCTGCCGAGATGGTCATCCGCTGGGGGTGTTGGCACGACCGCAAGGCGCGGGCCGACTGAGAGAGTCCCTTTGAACCTGATTGAGGTAATCCTCGCGCAGGGAAGCACGTTCCGGGGCCTGTCGGCTTGGTCTTTCTCGCGCCGATGGCGTGGCCCCGAACGCTTGCCGACCTGTCATCTGCATGCATTGCTCATGACACATCCATCGTTCTCACGTTCATACCGCGCACGGCTCTGGCTGTGGTCCTTGCCGCTGCTCGTCTGCGGCGCCGCCGCGGCGCAGACCGCGCCACAGCCTGCAGCGTCCGCCGCCGCCGCAAGCGCGGCCCCGGGCCGGCACATGATTGCCGAGATCCAGGTGCTCCCCCGGCCGATCGGCACCCCCGAGGACCGCTACAGGCACGTCGACGCCGCCATCGCCGTCATCCAGGCCTCGGGCCTGAAATGCGAGGTGCACGCGATGGGCACGGTGGTCGAAGGCCCGCCCGAGCGGATCTGGCCGCTGCTGCAAGCCGTTCACGAGGCCACGCTGCAATCGGGTGCCGAGCGCACGCTGACCATCATCAAGGTCTCCGGCTCGGCCCAGGCCGGCGGACCGCGCGCCGAGGATCTCGTGCGCAAGTTCCGCAAGTGAGCTAAGCCGAGGGTCCGCTGCGGGGTGGAGGGCGCCTGATTCAGGCTGGATCGCGTGCCCTCACGCCGAACAATTGTCTAGACGCCGGACAACACCGCGTCGATGGCCGACACCAGCGCACTGGCCTGCGTCGCCACGTTTTCCACTGGCCGCTTCAGGAGCCTGGCCGGCAGCGGGGCGGCATAGTGCGCCAACGCATGGAGACGCTGACCCTTGACCAGGATGACCGGACACAGTGCGGTCGGCACTTTGGCCGCAAGGGGCACCACTGCCAGTGGAATGGTCAGCCGGGTCGGCAGGGCATCGAGCAGGTCGCTCTGGATCACCACCACGTAAGGGATGCCCTGCGCCGAACTGCTGCTCGGATTGGCGACGACGTCGTATTGGGCCATCAGCGGTTCACCACGGCCGCAGGTCGGATCCTGGGATGCCGTACGTCTCGAACTGGGCATTCTGCTCAGCGATCCAGTCGCCAAACTCGGCTTCAAATGCCTTCTTGCGGGCAGAGCGGCTCGCCTTGTCCTGATGGGCCTGGAGCGCCTGGTACTGCTCAACGGAGAGGATCACCGTGTCGATCTGACCGGCCTTTTCCACGAACACCGGTTCGCGCTTGGCCTGGGCACAAAGGCTGCCAAAACGATTCTTGGCTTCAGTAGCGGTGACGCGCATTGGGCACTCCCTCACAGTGGATGGCCATTTTAGCCATTGGGGACTCCGGTCCGAAGTCTTTTCCGTCTGAGCGGCCTGAAATCCGGCAATCAGTCGTTGCTCTTGGCCAGCCGCGCCGCCAGCTTCATCAGCGTCGGCACGCGCTTCCTGCCATGCATGGCGCGCAGACGGGCCTTGGCCGCGCCGATGTCCATGCCCGCGCAGGTCACCAGCAACGGCGCGGTTTCCTCTTCGCGCATCACCTCGAACTGCGCCGACAGGCCGGGCAGGCTCCGCTTCGAAACACCGATGACCGGCACCCTGGCACCGAGCGCCTGGTACAGGTGCAGGCCCAGGCCCGGCGTTTCGTCGGCATCGAGATGGACGAAGCCGTCGATCAGGATGAGTTCGGGCTCCAGGCTGTGCTCGCGCAGCAGCTGCATCACGCAGTGCAGTTCGCGCAGGTCGAGTTCTCCGCGGACCGCTTTCTCGACCTGGGCGATGCGCGAGACCCAGGTCTTGGTGGCTTCCGCGGCATCCCAGGCGTCGAAAGCCACGGCAGCGGCATGGGCCTGCGCGCCCTCGAAGTGAACGGCGACGATGAGTTTCATGCGGCAGTATGAGCCGCTGCGCAGAGCGGCGCCCCCGGCGCGGCCTGCTCTGACAATCGAACGCATGTCACATGCCGTGTCTCTTCTGCGCGCCGCGCGCCTGGCCAGCGCCACCAAGCCCTTCCTGGCGCGCGGCGGCTTCAAGCGCGAGCGCTGCGAAGGCTGCCGGCTGGTGCCGACGCACTGCATGTGCGCCTTGCGCCCCTCGGTGGACACGCGCGCCGCGGTCTGCCTGCTGATGGCCGACATCGAGCCGCTCAAACCCACCAACACCGGTTGGCTGATTGCCGACGTGGTCGCAGACACCTTCGCCTTCGGCTGGTCGCGCACCCAGCACGACCCTGCGCTCATCGCCCTGCTGAGCGACCCGGCCTGGGACGGCTATGTCGTGTTCCCCGGCCAGTACGCCGCGCCGGAGCGCGTGGTGCATGCCGTGCAGCCGAACGCCGCGGGCCCGGAGGGCACGATGAAGCGGCCGCTGTTCATCCTGCTGGACGGCACCTGGTCCGAGGCGCGCAAGATGTTCAGCCGCAGCCCCTACCTGAACCACCTGCCGGTGCTCAGCCTGGAACCCGCCGAGGCTTCGCAATACCGCTTGCGCCGCTCTCGTTGTGACGACCACTTCTGCACGAGCGAGGTGGCGGCCCAGTGCCTGGCGCTGGCGGGCGACGAGGCTGCGGGGAGGACCCTGGACGCCTACCTCGGCGTCTTCATGCACCACTACCTGAAGGCGAAGAACCAGTTGCCGGTTGCCTGGGCCAGCGAGGCACACCAGCGCCTCGATGAGGCCCTGTCCAATCAGTAGTGCGGCGGCAGCTCGTCACGCAGGTTCGGCTGCGCGCCCGGTTCCGCTGCCGCGCTGCGGTTGCGCAGCTCCACCAGCTCGCGGATGAGCCGGTCGATCTGGGCCTGCTGGCGCGTCACGACGGCGTTGAGCTGCTCGACGGTGTCTTCCGCGAAGCTGGCCTTGATCTCGAGGTCGGTGATGCGCTGTTCCAGCGTGTGCAGGTCGGGGTCCATGCCGCCATTGGAGCAGGGCGGCGGGGCCGTTGTCAGCGCTTGTCGCCCTTCGCGCTGATCGAGCCCATGCCGGACACCGAGCGCTGCACGTTGGGCTTGCCGAAGTAGTCCACCGAACCGATGCCGGAGATGTGGGCCGACAGGTCTTCCGTCACCCAGACGACCACGTTGCCGATGCCGCTGACGCTGACGCGCGCCTTCTGCGCCTGCAGCCGCTCGGCGGCGACCTTGCCCTTGCCGGAGATCTGCAGCGCCAGTTCGTCGACACGGCCGGCGAGCTGGCCGTCGCCGGCACCCGAGACGGTGAAATTGAGCTGGCGGGCCTGCAGCTGGTCGAGCCGCACATTGCCTGCCCCGCTGATGCTGAGCCGCAGCTGGTCGCAGTTCAGCGGGCCGGGGGCCTGCACGTCGCTGGCGCCCGAGACCGACAGCTGGCGCAGCTGGCGCATCTCGACCTGCACGAACAGCTTTTCGCTGTGCCAGAACTTCCAGCCGCCGTTGGGGCGGATGACGAGCTGGCGGTCGGCCAGCACCACCTCGACGCCCTTCTGCACGTCCGCGTCGCCGGCGATGAAGGCCTGGTCGCGCTCGCCCTGCACCAGCACGACGCGGGCCACGCCAGCCAGTTCGAGGCGGTCGAAGGCGCCGGGGGCGTAGACCCGGCCGGGCTCAGCCGGCCGTTCGGGTCGCTCGGGCTTCTCCGGCCGCTCCGGGCGTTCTGGGCGTTCGGGCCTTTCCGGCGGGGCGGTCTGCGCGTGCGCGGCACCCGCGGCGAGCATCAAGGCAAGCAGCCAGGTTCTCACAATGACTGCTCCCTCAGCATCTTGGACACCTCGCGGTTGGCCGTGATGCGCGTGCCGTCGCGCAGCTGCACGACCAGCTGGGAGTTCTCGTCCGGCGTCATGCTGTCGACGAAGTCCAGGTTGACGATGCAGCCGCGCTGCACGCGCAGGAAGCGCGCCGGGTCCAGCCGCGCCTCGAAGCTGGCGATGGGCAGGCGCACCAGGAAGCTGCGGCCCTTGCTGGTGATGGCGGTGTACTTGTTGTCGGAGCGCAGGCACTCGATGTCGCCCACCTGCAGCGGGAAGATCTTGCCCTGGTCGCGCACCAGCAGGCGCGTCAGTGGCGCGTCCGCCGGCGTGCCCAGCGCCTGGGCCACCTCGGCGGTCGTGGGCGCCGCGTCGCGAAGCGCATGGGCCACCGCCTCGTCGAAGCGTTCGCGGGAGAAGGGCTTGAGCAGGTAGTCCACCGCATGCAGCTCGAAGGCCGTCAGTGCATGCTGGTCATAGGCCGTCGTGAAGATGATGCGCGGCTGGTGGGCGTCGCCCTGCAAGGCCTGCACCACCTGCAGGCCCGTCAGTCCGGGCATCTGGATGTCGGTCAGCACGAGGGCCGGTTTCAACGCGCGGATCTGCTCCAGCGCCTCCTCCCCGTCGCTGCACACGGCCAGGAGTTGCAGGCCCGGCGTGGCCTTGACCCAGTCGGCCAGCGCTTCGGCGGCCAGGTGTTCGTCTTCGGCGATCAGGACAGTCGTGTTCATACCTGTGGGATGAAGAGGTCGACGCGGAATCCGGCGCCGGGAGCGGTGTGGATGCGCAGGCGCGCGCGGCCTTCGTAGTCGAGGGCAAAGCGTTTCTTCAGCGCCGCCAGGCCGACTCCGCGGCGCTGGCCGGGCTGGGGCTCCAGCGCGGCCAGGTCGCAGCCCGGGCCGTCGTCGGCAACCGCCAGGTCCAGGCCCTGGTTGAGCGCATTGCGGCGCGCAGTGATGGTGACGCAGCCGCCGGCCTTGCGCGGCGCCACGGCATGCAGGATGGAGTTCTCGACCAGCGGCTGCAGGGTCAGCGGCGGCAACTCGTCGGCCAGCACGCGCTCCTCCAGCTGCCAGTCCACGCGCAGCCGGCTGCCCAGGCGAAGCGCCTCCAGGGCCAGGTAGTCGCGCAGGAAGTCGATCTCGTCGCACAGCATGACGCGGTCCTCGGCGCCTCTTTTCGTGTCGAGCACGTAGCGGAGCATGGAGGAGAACTTCAGCAGCGCGGCCTCGGCGGCGGCCGGGTCCTTGCGGGTCAGCGCGATCAGCGAATTCAGCGTGTTGAACAGGAAATGCGGGTTCAGCTTGCCGCTGATGGCCGACAGCTCGGCCCTGGCCAGCGCGCTCTCGGCCTGCGCTGCCGCCACGGCCGCGGCACGCGCCGAACGCGCCTGCAGCACCGCCGTGAAGGCCGTCGCGATGGCGGCGTAGACGACGAAGCCCCAGACCGAGCGCCAGAGCAGGCCGGCCACGAGCACGGCGCCGGCGTGATCGCGGCCGAACAGGAAAGCGTTGACGATGAATTCGCCCGCCTGCCAGCAGGCCGA
The DNA here is from genome assembly GCA_004211235.1 of Rubrivivax sp. The sequence continues at coordinate 602 of SEEY01000067.1, read as the reverse complement.
GAAGGCCACCGCGCCGAGGATGTGGGCCATCGCCGCGGCGGCCGGCCCGGCCTCGCCGGTTTGCACCCGGCGCGCCAGTGGCCAGACGGCGACGCCCAGCAGCATCGGCGCCCACAGCATCGTCGTGGCCTGGTAGACGGCGAGCCAGAACGGGTCGAGCCCGCGGTCGAACTCGCTGCCCGCCAGCACGAACAGGCACCAGGCCAGCGCGCAGCAGCCGGCGTAGGCGAGCCACAGCCGCCGATGGCTGCGGCGCCCGATTTGCGGCTGGACGGGGGAGGTCATGGGTTCATCTTAGGGAGGGCCAGTGGCCGGGAGGCGGCCCGGGAGACGAAGTGCAGGCCCCGGGGTGCGGGATGCGGTCTCCGGGGTGTTGCTCACCACCACGCGAGGGGTCGCCGTCATAATTCGCCCCTCCCCATCGAATTCGGACGAGCGTCATGGCCAGCGTCAACAAAGTCATCATCATCGGCAACGTCGGCAAGGACCCCGAGGTCCGCTACAACCCCAGCGGCGGCGCCTGGTGCACCCTCAGCCTGGCCACCACCCGCAACTGGAAGAACCGCGAAAGCGGCGAGCGCCAGGAAGAGACCGAATGGCAC
>SEEY01000066.1 GCA_004211235.1 Rubrivivax sp. | reverse complement strand
ATCAGCTACCGCGTGCACAAGGGCTTCGCTCACAACGACGTGGCGCTGTCCGCCGGCGTGCAGCGCATGGTGCGCAGCGACCTTGGCTCGGCCGGCGTCATGTTCACCATCGACACCGAGAGCGGCTTCCAGGACGTCGTCTTCATCACCTCCAGCTACGGCCTGGGCGAGACGGTGGTGCAGGGCGCCGTGAACCCGGACGAGTTCTACGTCCACAAGCCCGCGCTGAAGGCCGGCAAGCTGGCCATCATCCGCCGCAACCTGGGCTCCAAGCTGCTGCGCATGGAGTTCGCGTCACCGGAAGAGAAGGCCGCGAGCGGCAAGCTCGTGAAGACCGTCGACACGGTGCCCGAGCACCGCAACCGCTACTCGCTGAACGACGCCGAAGTGACCGAGCTGGCGCAGTACGCGCTGATCATCGAGAAGCACTACGGCCGTGCGATGGACATCGAATGGGGCCGTGACGGCGTCGACGGCAGGATCTACATCCTGCAGGCCCGCCCCGAGACGGTGAAGAGCCAGGCGGCCGGCCAGGTCGAGCTGGCCTACAAGCTCAAGGCCCACAGCGCCGTGCTGGCCGAAGGCCGGGCCATCGGCCAGAAGATCGGCACCGGCCCCGTGCGGCTGGTGGAAAGCGTGGCCGAGATGGACCGCGTGCAGCCGGGCGACGTGCTCGTCACCGACATGACCGATCCCAACTGGGAGCCGGTCATGAAGCGTGCGTCGGCCATCGTCACCAACCGGGGCGGCCGGACCTGCCATGCCGCGATCATTGCCCGCGAGCTGGGCATCCCGGCCGTGGTGGGCTGCGGCGACGCGACCGAGCTGCTCAAGGACGGGCAGCTCGTGACGGTGGCCTGCTCCGAGGGCGACACCGGCTACATCTACGACGGCCTGCTGGAGACCGAAGTCAGCGAGGTGCACCGCGGCGAACTGCCGTACTGCCCGATCAAGATCATGATGAACGTGGGCGAAGAAGGCCGTCGAGTCGGTGGCCCGCGGCCACGCCTCGCCGCGGGCCTTCTACATCGACAAGCTGGCAGAAGGCATCGCGACGATTGCTGCCGCCTTCTTCCCGCGGCCGGTCATCGTTCGCCTGTCGGACTTCAAGTCCAACGAGTACCGCAAGCTGATCGGCGGCAGTCGCTACGAGCCGGACGAAGAGAACCCGATGCTCGGCTTCCGTGGCGCGTCCCGCTACATCAGCGGCGAGTTCCAGGACGCCTTCGCGATGGAGTGCGAGGCGCTCAAGCGCGTGCGCAAGGAGATGGGCCTGACCAACATCGAGATCATGGTGCCGTTCGTGCGCACGGTGAAGCAGGCGTCGCGCGTGGTCGAGATGCTGGCGGAGCGCGGCCTCAAGCGCGGCGTGGACGGCCTGCGCATCATCATGATGTGCGAGGTGCCGAGCAACGCCATCCTGGCCGAGCAGTTCCTGGAGCATTTCGACGGCATGTCCATCGGCTCCAACGATCTGACCCAGCTCACGCTCGGCCTGGACCGCGACTCGGGGCTGGAGCAACTTGCCGGCGACTTCGACGAGCGCGATCCGGCCGTCAAGGCCATGATCTCGCGCGCCATCCGCGCCTGCCGCGCCACCGGCAAGTACATCGGCATCTGCGGCCAAGGCCCCAGCGACCACCCCGACTTCGCGGACTGGCTGGCCGAAGAGGGCATCGTCTCGATCTCGCTGAACCCCGACACGGTCATCGAGACCTGGCAGCGCCTGGCCGCCAGGAAGTGAGCCTTCGCCGCTGAGCGACCGAGGTTCGGCCCGGGTTCTCCGCAGGGAGACCCGGGCTTTTTGTTGCCATCATCCTGGCCGTGTCCGCCCCGTCCTTCGTTCACCGCCTGCACCGCCGCTACGCCCTGTTCACGCTGAGCTTCGTGGCGCTGGTCGTCGCGCTCGGGTTGGCCGAACGGCACGGCCTGCCCAAGGCCTGGATCGGCTACACCTTCCTGGGTGCGACGGTGGCCATCTACGCCATCATCGGCATCCTTTGCCGCACGACGGATCCGGCCGAGTACTTCGTCGCCGGCCGTCGCGTGCCGTCGCTCTACAACGGCATGGCTGCCGGCGCCGACTGGATGAGTGCGGCCACCTTCATCGGCCTGGCCGGGACGCTGTACGCGAGCGGCTACGCGGGCCTGGCCTATGTGCTTGGCTGGACGGGCGGCTTCTGCCTCGTGGCGCTGTGCATCGCGCCCTACCTGCGCCGCTTCGGCCAGTTCACGGTCGGCGATTTCCTGGCCGAGCGCTTCGGGAGCCGCGCGCTGCGCCTGGTCGGTGCCGCGTCTGGCATCCTCGTCTCCTTCGTCTACCTGGTCGCCCAGATCTACGGCGTGGGTCTCATCACGACGCGGCTGACGGGGCTGAGCTTCGAGGTCGGCGTCTTCGTCGGGCTGGGTGGCGTGCTGGTCTGCTCCTTCCTTGGCGGCATGCGCGCCGTCACGTGGACGCAGGTGGCGCAGTACCTGATCATGATCCTGGCCTACCTGGTGCCGGTGATCTGGCTGAGCGTCAAGCAGACCGGCTGGCCTTTGCCCCAGCTCGTCTACGGGCAGCAGCTGCATCAGCTCGCCGAACGCGAACAGCAGCTGATCCGTGACCCCGCCGAGTTGCAGGTGCGCGCCATCCACCAGCAGCGCGCCGACGCCGCGCTCGCTCGCCTGGCGGATGTGCCCGCCGCGCTGGCCGACGAGCAGGCGGCCGCATCGGCCCGCGTCAGCGCGCTGAAGGCCGAGAGCGCCCCGCTCGCCCAGATCCAGGCCGCCGAGAAGCAGCGTGCGCTGCTGCCGCGCACGGAAGCCGAGGCGTCGGAGCGCTGGCACCGCGAGCAGGTCAGCGAGACTCGCCTGGCCCAACCCCTCGCCGGACAGGTGCCGCACGGCCAGCCCTTCGCCGGCAATCCGGACGGCAGCCCTGCCGAACAGGCGCAGGCCAGCGAATCCCGTCGCAATTTCATCGCGTTGATGTTCTGCCTCATGGTCGGCACGGCCGGCCTGCCGCATCTGCTGGCGCGCTACTACACGACCACGTCGGTCGCCACCGCGCGGGAATCGGTGGCCTGGTCGCTGGTCTTCATCTGTCTGCTCTATCTGACGGCACCGGCGCTGGCCGTCATGGTCAAGACGGAGGTGTTCAACGGGCTGGTCGGCACCCCGTTCGACCAGCTCCCCGCGTGGATCCGCCAATGGCAGCGCGTCGACCCCGCGCTGCTGTCGGCCGTGGACCTGAACGGCGACGGCCGGCTGCAGCTGGGCGAGCTGCACCTGCATCCCGACCTCGTCATGCTCGTCATGCCCGAACTTGGCGGGCTGCCTTTCGTCATTTCGGGCATGGTCGCGGCGGGCGGGCTGGCCGCCGCGCTGTCGACTGCGGACGGGCTGCTGCTGGCCATCTCCAGTGCTCTGTCCCACGACCTGTACTACAAGGCCATCAATCTCGAAGCGTCGCGGACGCGGCGGGTGACGCTGTCCAAGGCACTGCTGCTGGCCGCGGCCGTGGCGGCGGCGGCCGTCGCCTCCAACCGGCCGGCCGACATCCTGGCCGTCGTCACGGCGGCCTTCTCGATTGCCGGTTCGACGTTTTTCCCGGCGCTCGTGGCCGGCGTCTTCTGGCGTCGCGCCAACCGCATCGGCGCGTTGGTCGGCATGCTCACCGGCCTGGCGGTCTGCCTGGTCTACCTCTGCACCGCCCAGGCGGGCTTGCGAGCCATGATCGGCCTGCCCGGGCCTCCCACGCTGATCTGGGGCATCCAGCCCGCGTCGGCCGGCTTCTTCGGCGTGCCCGCCGGTGCGCTGGCGCTCGTGCTCGCCAGCCTGCTCACCGCCGCCCCGGGGCGGCGCGAGCGCGATTTCGTCGACGCGCTGCGGGCGCCGCGAGCGGGTTGAGTCGGGCTCATTAGGGGAATCGGGGGATCCGGTCTAGAATCTCGGGTTCCCCTTGCCGCAACCACGTGTCGACGCCGTGGCGCGGCTTCCACAGTCCAGGCGGTCATTCCGACAGCGCCAAAGCTGGAACCCACAAGGAGTACCTATGCGTCACTACGAAATCGTTCTGCTGATCCATCCGGATCAAAGCGAACAAGTTCCGGCCATGCTGGAGCGCTACAAGGGCCTGATCACCACCGGTGGTGGTGTCGTGCACCGTGTCGAAGACTGGGGCCGCCGTCAGCTGGCCTACCAGATCCAGAAGCTCGGCAAGGCCCACTACCTGTGCCTGAACATCGAAGTCAGCAAGGAAATCCTTGCCGAACTCGAGACCGGCTTCCGCTTCAACGACGCCGTGCTGCGCCACCTCACCGTGGTCCAGGACAAGGCCGTCACGACCCCGTCGGTCATGATGAAGGCCGTCGAGCGCGAAGAAGCCCGCAAGGCACCGCAACAGCAAGAAGCGGCCTGAGCTCACGCTCAATCGCTGAAGAACCAGGTTTTTCGAGCAGCAGTCGTCGAAGCGTCAAAACAGCGTGAATGAACTTCACCTGAAGGCGCAGATCCAGCAACTCGGACAAGTTCGCTACACACCCGCCGGGCTGATGGCCCTGGATGCAAGCCTCAAGGCTGAATCCGAAGTCGTCGAAGCCGGCAAGACGCGCAAGGTCTCCCTGGAGATCAAGGCGGTTGCGGTGGGCGAATTGGCCAAGCAGTTGCAGGCGCTGGGAGTCGGTGGTGTCGCGGTGTTCCGCGGTTTCCTGACCCACCAGCGCAACGGCCGGGGCTTCATCGCCCATGTCACCGTGATCGAACCCGCAGCTGCCGCAGAACCTGGAAATCATTGATCCGGATAGATTTAACAGAGGTCTTTTATGCCCCCTCTTCGTGGTAAAGGTCGCTTCTCCAAAGACAAGAAGCCCAAGCGCAACCAACAGTCGTTGCTGTTCCGTCGCAAGCGTTTCTGCCGCTTCACCGTCGCCGGTGTCGAGAAGATCGACTACAAGGACATCGACACGCTGCGCGATTTCATCTCCGAGAACGGCAAGATCACGCCCGCTCGCCTGACCGGCACGCGCGCGTTCTTCCAGCGTCAGCTGACGGTGTCCATCAAGCGCGCGCGCTTCCTGGCCTTCCTGCCGTACAGCGACCAGCACAAGGTCTAAGGAGCTGACGACATGCAAGTGATCCTGCTCGAAAAAGTGTCCAACCTCGGCAACCTCGGCGACGTCGTCAAGGTCAAGGACGGCTACGCCCGCAACTTCCTGATCCCGACCAAGCAGGCGCGCCGCGCCACCGAGGCCGCGATCAAGGAATTCGAAGTCCGCCGCGCGGAACTCGAGAAGGCTGCCGCCGCCAAGCTGGCCGAAGCCCAGAAGATGGGTGAGGCCATCGCCGGCAAGACCGTGCGCATCGCCCAGAAGGCCGGCGTTGACGGTCGCCTGTTCGGCTCCGTCACCAACGCCGACGTTGCCGATGCGCTGACGAAGGCCGGCACGGCCATCGCCAAGTCGCAAGTGCGCCTGCCGAACGGCCCGCTGAAGACCGTCGGCGAGTTCCCGGTCAGCGTTGCTGCCCACACGGACGTGGTCGTCGAGATCACCGTCCAGGTGGTTGCGGAAGCCGAGTAATCAGCTCGCTTCCCCTGATGTGCGACGGCGTCTGACGCCGCAACATCAAACGAAGGCCGAAGCCGTTCCAGGTTTCGGCCTTCTGTCTTTCAGGGCCAGGTTTTCCCGCCCGGTCCACCGGCTGTTCGCAGTTCGTCCACAGCGTTATCCACAAGCGATGTCCGCGATCTTCCCTGCCTCATCTTCCGCTGCGCCGTACGACGACGAGGTTGCGCGCCTGCGCGTGCCGCCGCATTCGGTCGAGGCCGAGTACAGCGTGCTCGGCGGCCTGCTGATTGACAACTCGGCCTGGGACAAGGCGGCCGACCTGGTGACCGAGAGCGACTTCTACCGCTTCGAGCACAAGCACATCTTCGCGGCGGTCGGCAAGCTCATCAACGCAGGCAAGCCGGCCGATGTCGTGACGGTGTTCGACGAGCTGACGTCCGTCGGCCGTGCCGACGAGTGCGGCGGCCTGGCCTACCTGAACTCCATCGCGCAGAGCGTGCCGAGTGCCGCCAATCTGCGCCGTTATGCGGAGATCGTCCGCGAGCGCGCCATCCTGCGCAAATTGGTGGCCACAAGCGACGAGATTGCCACCGCGGCGATGAACCCGCAGGGCCGCGCCGTCACTCAGATCCTGGACGAGGCCGAAGGCAAGATCTTCCGCATCGGCGAGGAGGGCTCGCGCAGCCAGCAGGGCTTCCAGAGCATGGACAAGCTGGTCGTGCAGCTGATCGACCGTGTCAACGAACTGGCCGAGAGCGGCGCGCAGGACGTGACCGGCGTGCGCACCGGTTTCTACGACCTGGACCGCCAGACGGCCGGCCTGCAAGGTGGCGACCTCATCGTGCTGGCGGCGCGGCCGTCGATGGGCAAGACCGCCTTTGCGGTCAACATCGCCGAGAACGTCGCCATCAACGAAGGCCTGCCGGTCGTCATCTACTCGATGGAAATGGGCGCCGCCCAGCTGGCGCTGCGGATGGTCGGCTCCATCGGCCGCATCGACCAGAGCCATCTGCGCACCGGCCAGCTCAAGGACGATGAGTGGAACCGGCTTTCCGAGGCCGTCGACAAGCTCGGCAAGGCCAGCATCTACATCGACGAGAGCCCCGGCCTGTCGCCCAGCGAGGTGCGCGCCCGCGCCCGCCGTCAGGCGCGCATCAGCGGTCAGCTCGGACTGATCGTCATCGATTATCTGCAGCTGATGAGCGGCAACGGCGGCGGCAGCGAGGAGAACCGCGCCACGGTGCTGGGCGAGATCTCGCGCGGCCTGAAGGCGCTGGCCAAGGAGCTGCGTTGCCCGGTCATCGCGCTGTCGCAGCTGAACCGCTCGGTGGAGCAGCGGCCCGACAAGCGGCCGATGATGTCCGACCTGCGCGAATCGGGCGCCATCGAGCAGGACGCGGACATCATCATGTTCATCTACCGCGACGAGTACTACACCAAGGACGAGTGCAAGGAGCCGGGTGTGGCCGAGATCATCATTGCGAAACAGCGGAATGGCCCGGTGGGCACCGTGAAGCTGATGTTCCAGCGCATGCACACCAAATTCGAGAACCTCGCGCCGGGCTACGTCGGCGTGGAGAGGGACGAATACTGACCCGGCTTGCGCGCTGCGCGATTCCCGCCGGGCAGCGCGCCTGGCGCGCTACGGCAGCCGCTGCCCGTCCGCCTGGCGACGCGCCAGCATCAGGTCCAGCTGCACGAAGTCGATGGGCTTCATCAGGTGGGCATCGAAGTCGTCCAGTTCGATGCTCTTGAGCGCGCCCGTGACGGCGACGACGATGACGTCTTTGCCGAAGCGTCTGCGCAGCTCCGCCGCCAGCGCATGGCCGTCCAGCTCGGGCATGAAGATGTCGATCAACGCGACATGGGGCGCGAAGGTTTCGGACATCCGGAGCGCGTCCTCGCCACAGGTGGCGTACTGCACCGCGCGGCCTTCCACCTGGAGGCAGAACGCGAGCGACTCGGCGGAGTCGACGTCGTCGTCGACCACCAGCACGCGCAGCTGCGATCCGTCAGCGCAGCACATGGTCCACCCACGCGCCGAGTTGGGTCGCTGACATCGCGCCGCTCTGCCTGGCAACCTCGCGCCCTTGAAGGAACAGCAGCGTCGTCGGGATGCTGCGGATCTGGAAGCGGCTGCTGGTCTGAGGCGCGGCGTCGCTGTCCACCTTGATGAAGCGGATGTCGGGGCGCGTGGCGGCAAGCTGCTCGAACTGCGGCGCGTAGGTACGGCAGGGCCCGCACCAGCCGGCCCAGAAATCGATCAGCACCGGCGCTTCGGTGCCACTGAGATAGGGCGGCAGGTCTGCGTCGCCCAGGGCGACCGGCTTCAGTGGCGCGACGGCCTCGCCGCAGCGTCCGCAGGACGGACCCTCTGCCAGGCGTTCGTCAGGAACCCGGTTGCGGGTGCCGCAATGAGGGCAGACGAGCAGCATGGAAAGCTCCTTGAGGCGAGGGTGGGCCCACGTTCGTATCGACGCAGGCAGACGATGCCGCAAGGGTAGTGGCGTTTGCGTAGGACGACGGCTCGACTCGCTCGAGAGGCGCCTCCTGTCGGTACATCTGCGAGATTGAGAACAGCCATCACACTTTCGCCGCGCGTGCCGCACAATACTGTATATATTAACAGTATGCCGCCCGCTCCAACCCGTATCGCTGCTGCCCAGCCCAGCCTCGTTTCCGTCGACTCCATCAAGGGCCGCGGCACGGCGACGTCGATGCCGCATCGTTTCGAGCTGCGCGAGCGCGAGCAGTATGACGACGGCTGGGGCTCGCTCGACCAGGAAGCCACCGAGGAGCATCTCGCGCCGGCCACGCAGGTCATGGAGGAGCAGGCGAAGAAGATCGTCACGAGCAACCAGTCCCCGGACATCTCGTTCGACTATTCCATCAACCCCTACCGCGGCTGCGAACACGGCTGCATCTACTGTTTTGCACGGCCCACGCACAGCTACCTGAACCTGTCGCCGGGCCTGGACTTCGAGACGCGCATCGTCGCCAAGGTCAACGCCGCCGAGCGGCTGCGCGAGACGCTGGCCGGCACGCGCTACGAGCCCAAGTCGCTGGTGCTTGGCACGGCGACGGACGCCTACCAGCCTGTCGAACGCAAGCTGGGCATCACGCGGCGCATCGTCGAGGTGCTGGCCGAATGCAGCCACCCGTTCTCCGTCGTCACGAAGAGCAGCGGCATCGAGCGAGACCTTGATCTGATCGCACCGATGGCGGCGCAGGGGCTGGTGTCGGTCTACCTGTCGGTGACGACGCTGGACAACGACCTCGCCCGCATCCTCGAGCCGCGTGCGGCCGCGCCTGCCCGGCGCCTGCGCACGATCCAGGCGCTGGCGGAGGCCGGCGTGCCCGTGGGCGTCAGCGTGTCGCCCATCATCCCGTTCATCAACGAACCCGAGCTGGAGCGCATCCTCGAAGCCGCGGCGGCGGCCGGCGCGAGCAGCGCATTCAGCATCCCGGTGCGCTTGCCCTGGGAAGTGAATCCGCTGTTCCAGGACTGGCTGCAGCGCCACTTCCCCGAACGCGCCGAGCGGGTCATGGCCCGCATCCGCGACATGCGCGGCGGCAAGGACAACGACGCCCGCTTCGGCACGCGCTTCACCGGCGAAGGCGTCTGGGCGCAATTGCTGCAGGCGCGGTTCCAGCGGGCGGTGACGAAGCTGGGCCTGCGCAACAAGCGGCGTGCGGTTCAGCTGGCGCTCTTCAAGCCGCCGCGCAAGCCGTCGGCACAGAGCGACCTTTTCTAGCTCGCCGGAAGTTCAGCGGCGGCAGGCTGCCAACAAGTCCCAATCGGGCTTGTAGACGTCGGCGCGGGCGCCCACCCAGCCCATCGCCGTATGAAAGAGGTTGTCGTGCGACGCCGGCCTGTCCCGCAGGGACTGCAGGCAGCCGGGCTTCAACGATGCCGCCAGGCCACTGCCCTCGGGCACCCACAACACCATCGGCACGTGCGTCTGTTCCTTCGGCGCCATGGCATAGGGCATGCCGTGCAGGTAGAGGCCGTTCTCGCCGAGCGACTCGCCGTGGTCCGAGACATAGAGCATGCCGACATCGAAGCCCTGCTGCGCCTGCAGCCAGCCGATGCTGCGCGCCAGGAGCCGGTCGGTCGTCACGATCGTGTTGTCATAGCCGTTCACGACCTGCTCGCGCGGGCACTGCTGCAGCGCATTGCTGCGGCATTCAGGCTGGAACGGCTTGAGGTCGGGGGGAGAGCGTTTGAAGTAGGCCGGCCCGTGGCTGCCCATCTGGTGCATGACCAGCACGAGCCCGCGCCTGACACGCTCGGGGTCCAGCGCGGCGATGCGCTTGTCCAGCTCATGCAGCAGCGATTCGTCGAAGCACTCTTCCCCGTCGCACATGCCCGCCGGCAGCGGCGCAGCACCCTCGGGCAGCTTGGCCGTGAAGCTGTTTGGAACGCGATCGCACAGGCCTTTGCAGCCGCTCTGGTTGTCCAGCCACAGCACGGCCAGTCCGGCCCGCTGCAGGACATCGAGCAGGTTCTCCTGTGCGCCCTTCAGGTCGCCGAAGGCCTCGCGACCGAGCGGCGAGAACATGCAGGGCAGGGATGCGGCCGTGGCCGTGCCGCAGGACGTGACCTGGCGCATCGAGACGACCGGCAGCCGGGCCAGCTCCGGGTTGGTCGGCCGCGTGTAGCCGTTGAGGCTGAAGTTCATTGCACGGGCGGTCTCGCCCACCACGAGCAGCAGCAGGGGCGGCTTGGCACCATCGGCGCGCGGCAGCAGGTGAGCATCGGCGCCGATGACGGCCGGCGGCCCGCTGGGCGCGGCCTGGCGCCGCAAGCCGGCGCTGCTGACCGAATAGACGGCGTTCAGTGGCGTGACCATGTAGCGCAGGCTCTTGTAGTTGCGCATCGTCGACGACAGGTCGGCGAAGACGCTCAGCGCCAGCAGCACCATCGCCACGAGACCGAGAGCAAAGGCGGCGACATTGCCGCCCAGCCGTTTCGACAGCGCCTGGCGCGGCGGCGCGGGCCGGCGCAGCAGCCACCACGCCGGCAGCGCACCCAGCAGCGCCATGCTCGCCAGCAGCCGCCAGCTGAGCAGATCGCGGGTCTCGCGCACGTCGGTCTGCACCATGTTCGTCACCATGGTGGGGTCGAAGACGATGCCGTAGCTGCCGATGAAATGGGCGAGCGCCCCGGCGCTCAGCAGCAGCACGACGAGCACGCCCTTGATGAGCCGCGGCCAGGCCAGCAGGCTGAGCAGTGCGCCGGTGGCGGCCGTCACCATGCCTGCGAAAGCCACGATGAAGAACGGCCGCACATCGTCCATGCCGTGCAACTGCTGCCACAGCGGCCAGTTGGCCAGCAGGCCCATCCAGAGCGCGGCCAGCCAGACCTGCGTCAGCGGACGGGTGGTGTCGGGGCGGAACCAGGCGAGCAGGCGCTTGAGCAGGGGCATCGGTGGCGACAGGAAGGAGGGCGGCCGGCATTCTCGCCGCGACGCCGTGCGCCGTGCATGTTGTGGACCGCCGACCAAGGTCCGCAGGGACCGGTGGCGGTGCTTGTCAGGCGGTTTCTGTCGGCGTTTCGGCCGGTGCTGAGGCGGTGCGCAAGGCGACGCCCCCGGCGGCGCGCTTCGCGGGGCCGCCGGCCATCGGCTTCACGTAAAGGCCGCTCAGCTGTTCGATCTGCTCGGCCAGTTCGTGGGCGCCCTCGATCTTCTCGGCATGGCGTTTCAGCACCAGGCCAGCCATGTCGATGAGCTTGGCGTTGCGGGTCTGCTCGCCTTGCTGGATCAGCAGTTCGACCGCGATCTTGGCGCTGCCGCGCAGCGAATGGCGCATCGCCGTCTCGGCGACGCTGAAGATCTTCTGATGGCATTCGCGGAACTGCTCGGCCGCGCCAAGGTGAGCCTCGGTCACGGCAACCAGGATCTCCGTGCTGGCCTTGGCCGCGCAATGCCGCATGCCCAGGTCGCGCAGGATGGGCATCATCTCTTCCAGCTCGAGCTCCTGGCTGGACAGGCGTATCCACAGGGCCGTCAGCAGCGAGGCGGCTTCAAGGTCGAAGTTGCCGCTGGACGCATGTTCCGTGAATTCGCGCGCCACGATCACGGCCTGGCCGACGCGCCGGTCGAGCAGGAAGGCCAGACCGCGAAAGACCAGTTCGAAACGCTGCAGCCGGATCGAGCCGGGTGCGCGCTCCAGCGCCGCAGCCACCGCATCGTGGACGTACTTGAAGCCCTTGTAGTCCTTGCTGTCGAAGCGCATCAGCCCGATCAGCACGAGGCTGAGCATGTCGAAGAGCTTGGATCGCAAGCCCTGGGACATGGCGCGCTCCAGCATCTTCAGCGCATCCGCACGCTCGCCGGTGTAGAAGCCGAGCGAACCGCAGCGCTGCAGGCGCAGCAGGCAGCCGGGCGTGAGCGTTGCCGCCGTCTGGTAGGTCTTGAGCGCCTCCTTCAGGTCGCCCTGCTCCATCTGCACATGCCCCATCAGGTCATGCGAGTCGGCATAGTCGGGCAGGTCGCCGATCAGGTTTTCCAGCGTGCGGCGGGCCTGTTGCAGGTTGCCGCTGGCCACCTCCGTGCGCGCCACGCCGAGCCGGGCCCAGGGCACCGTCTTGGCGGCGATGATGGCTTCGTAAAGGA
>SEEY01000684.1 GCA_004211235.1 Rubrivivax sp. | reverse complement strand
GCCGGCAGCGGCAGCGCCAGCTTCGCCGACAAGAACGCCGGCAGCGCCAAGGCGGTCAGCGTCGGCGGCTACGCGCTGAGCGGCCTGGACGCCGGTAACTACACGCTGGTGCAGCCGGCCGGCCTGAACGCGACCATCGCCAAGGCCGTGCTCACGGTCGCGGGTGTGAGCGCGAGCGGCAAGACTTACGACGGCAGCACCGCTGCGACGCTGTCCGGCACCGCTGCCGTGAACGCCGTCGCCGGCGACGCGGTGGCGCTCGCGGGCAGCGGCAGCGCCAGCTTCGCCGACAAGAACGTCGGCAGTGGCAAGCGCGTCATTGTCGGCGGCTACTCCTTGAGCGGCGCCGATGCGGGCAACTACAGCCTGGCGCAGCCGGGCGGCCTCAGCGCCGGTATCACGCCGGCGACGATCACCGTCGGCGGCATCGGCGCCGCGGACAAGGCGTTCGACGGCACCACGGCCGCTGCGGTCAGCACCGCCGGTGCCGTCTTCAACGGCAAAGTCGGCGGCGACGTGGTCACGGTTGCTTCGACCGGCGCGTTTGCCGATGGCGCGGCGGGCCTCGACAAGACCGTCAGGCTGACGAATGTCTACGGCGGTGCCGATCTTGGCAACTACACGATCGTCGACCAGACCACGGCCCAAGCCAGCATCACGCAAAAGCCGCAGCAGATCGACAACGCCGTGGCGCAGGTGCAGTCCAGCGTGCTGGCCGCGCAAGCCTCGGCGCAGCCGGCCTTGCTGAACACCTCGTCGACCCTGCTGGTGTCGCGCTCCGAAGGCGACCGCCCGTCCTCGGACGAGTCGACGGGCAAGCCCGGCTCCGGCGTGGTCAACACCGCGCTCGGCTTCGGCCCAGGCGCGCCCAAGCTCCAGATCCAGAATGGCGGCATGCACCTGCCGCAGCTGGCGACCAGCATCACTCAATGAAGAACGCTATGCAACCCGTTTCCCGACCACGCTTTTTGTTGAAGCCACTCGCCGCCGCATTGGCGCTGGTGTCCCTGAGCGCGCAGGCCTACCAGGCCGGCGTGCCCAACGCGGGCACGATCCTGCAGCAGATCCAGCCGGCGCCTGCGCCGGCGACGCAGCAGGCCAAGCCTGCGCTGCAGGTCCAGTCGCAGCAGGCGACGCCGGCGCCGGCCTCGGCGCCGTTCGCGGTCAACGCGATCCGCATCGACGGCAATACGCAGTTCGGTACATCCGCACTGCATGCGCTGGTGGCCGACCTGGAAGGCAAGACCCTGACCCTGGCCCAGCTGGAGCAGGCCGCCGCGCGCATTACCGATTATTACCAGCGCCACGGCTTCCCGCTGAGCCGTGCGGTGATCCCGGCCCAGACCATCGCAGACGGCACGGTGCGCCTGCAAGTGCTGGAAGCGCGCTACGGCGCGGTGCGCGTGCAAAACGCCAGCCGCGTGAGCGACGCGCTGCTGACCGCGACCGCGGCACCGCTGCGGAGCGGCGAGCCGATCGCCGACCGCGCGCTCGACCGCACGCTGCTGCTGCTGTCGGACATCCCCGGCATCGGCGTCAACGCGGTGCTGAAACCGGGTGCCGACGTCGGCACCTCCGACCTCGACGTGGTGACCAGCCCGACCGCGAGCGCCGCCGCCAACGTCGCGCTGGACAATTACGGCAATCGCTACATCGGCCGCACGCGCCTGAGCGGCTCGGCCAGCGTATTCAATCCGCTGCGCCATGGGGACACTCTCGACGTCAGTGCGATCACCACCGGCGACGACATGAACTACGCGCGCCTCGGCTACGACGTGCGGGTGGGCGGTGCCGGTACGCGCGTCGGCGCCGCGTACTCCTATGTGCGCTACAAGCTGGGCAGCGAATTCAGCTCGCTCGGCGCCCACGGTACCGCGGGTGTGACCAGCGCCTGGATCAGGCAGCCCCTGATCCGCGCCAAGGAAGCGAACGTGTACGCCCAGCTCGAGTACGACGACAAGCGCCTGCGCGACCGTATCGACGTTACCGACACCCGGACCGACCGCCACCTCGGCGACTGGATCGTGACCCTGAACGGCGACGTGCGCGACGGCCTGCTGGGCGGCGGCCAGACCGCCTGGAGCGTCGGTTGGACGCGCGGCCACAACGACTTCGACGATGCCGCCGCCCAGGCTGCCGACGCCCTGGCGGCAAACACCCGCGGCAACTTCTCGAAGTGGAACGCCAATCTGTCGCGCACGCAGAGCCTGGGGCCGCGCGACCTGTTGGTGCTCAGCGCCGGCGCGCAGTGGGCCAACGCCAATCTTGATTCCGCCGAGAAGATCACGGCCGGCGGCCCGTTCACGGTGCGCGCCTACGACGTCGGCGCCGTGTCCGGCGACACCGGTTACGTCGGCTCTGCCGAGCTGCGCCACGACCTGGGCGCCTTCGCGGCCGGCCGCTGGCAAGTCTCGGCCTTCGTCGATGGCGCACGCGTGAAAATCAACCGTCATCCGTTCACGCCGTCGGCGAACACGGTGACGC
>SEEY01000683.1 GCA_004211235.1 Rubrivivax sp. | reverse complement strand
CGCCTGGCCCAGGCATTGTGCAAGGCCCAGCGCAAAAGTTCGGGAGAAATCCGCCGCCAGGTGGGCGTGATGTTCATCGACCTCGACCGCTTCAAGCACATCAACGACAGCCTGGGGCACGAGGCCGGCGACCAGCTGATCATCGAGATCGCGCGCCGCCTGGCCGGCAGCCTGCGCGAGAGCGACACCGTGGCGCGCCAGGGCGGCGACGAGTTCGTGGTGGTGCTGGACGACCTGGCGGCGCCGGAAGACGCGATGCTGGTGGCGCAAAAGGTGCTCGACCGCCTGTTCCAGCCGCTGGTGCTGTGCGGCCAGGAAGTGTTCCCGACCGGGAGCATCGGCATCGCCATGTACCCGCGCGACGGCGAGGACGGCGCCGCGCTGCTGAAGGCGGCCGACAGCGCGATGTACCGCGCCAAGGCGATCGGCGGCAACCACTATCACTTCTATGCCGCCGACATGGGCCTCCAGACCCAGGCCCACCTGCGTCTCGAGACCGGGCTGCAGCGCGCCCTGCTGAACGACGAGTTCGTGCTGCACTACCAGCCGCAGGTGGACACCGCCAGCGGCCGCATCGTCGGCCTGGAAGCGCTGCTGCGCTGGCAGCCGCAGGGCGCGCCGATGGTGGCGCCGTCCGACTTCATCGCGCTGGCCGAGGAGACCGGCCTGATCGTGCCGATGGGGGAGTGGGTATTGATGACGGCGCTCCGCCAGCAGGCAATGCTGGCGCGGCGCGGCTTGGCGCCGCTGCGCATGAGCGTCAACATGTCGGCGCGCCAGTTCCGCCAGCCGGACTTGGCCGGCCGGGTCGCGCGCCTGCTGGCGGAGGCCGGCTGCGAACCGTCCTGCCTGACGCTGGAGATCACCGAGAGCGTATTGATGGACAATCCGGCGGCGGGCGAGACCATGGCGCGCCTTGCGGCGATGGGCGTGCAACTGGCGATCGACGATTTCGGTACCGGCTATTCGAGCCTGTCCTCGCTGCGCCGCTTCCCGATCCACAGCCTCAAGATCGACCGCTCCTTCGTCGCCGGCATCGGCGGCGGCGACGACCATCTCGACAATGCCGCCATCGTCACCGCCGTGATCGCGCTGGCGCGCTCGATGAAGCTGGGCGTGATCGCCGAAGGCGTCGAAACCGCCGGCCAGCAAGCCTTCCTCGCCGCCCACGGCTGCCACCAAATGCAGGGCTACCGGTTCAGCCGGCCGCTGGCCGCGCCCCAACTCGAGGCCATGCTGCACGCCCAGCTGGAAGACGCGGCGGCATGAAGCCGGACCTGCGCCTGCCGCTGGGACCGCCGGCGCTGCTGGCCTGCCTGCTGGCCGTCTTCATGGCCTGGCTGGTGCTCGGCGGCGGCGCGCTGCTGGCGTGGGCGCCGCGCTGGTACGTGCCGGTGCATACCGTGCTCGAAGTGTTCTCGGTGGTGGTCACGGTGCTGGCCTTTTCCACCGGCTGGCACGGCACCGGCCGCCAGCTCCCGGTGCGGGTGGCGCTGTTGGCGCCGGTGGCGCTGGCGATCGGCCTGTTCGACGTCGGCCACCTGCTGCTGGCGCGCGGCCTGCCTGGTATGCCCGACGCCGCAACGGAGGCCGGCGCCTCCCTGTTTTCGCTGCTGTCGCGGACCCTTGGCACGCTGGCGCTGTTCGCGGCCGCGCTGGTGCCGCGCGAGCGCGTGGTCGAGCGGCAGGCGCGTACGCTGGCGCTGCTGGCCGGGCTGGTTGCGACGGCCGCCGGGTACTGGCTGGCGCTCGATGCGACGGCGCTGCTGCGCGCGGTGCGGGTGCCGGGGCAGGGACCGACGCCATTCAAGATCGGCTGGGAAACCGTCCTCATCGCCATCAACGTGGTGGCCGCATTGCTGCTCGCGGCGCGCGCGCGACACAGCCGGCTGCGCACCGACCGCTACCTGGCGGTGGCCGCGGCGGCAATGGCCCTGGGCGGCTGCGGCTTCGCCTTGTGCGGGCAGCACAACGACGTGCTGTTCGTGAGCGGCCACGTCTATAAACTGGTTGCCTACCTGTTCCTGTACGGCGCGGTCCACGTGGCGGCGGTGCAGGCGCCTTATCTACGCCTGATGTGTTCGGAGCGCTCGCTGCTGGAGAGCGAGAACAAGTTCCGCAGCCTGATGGAATGCGCGCCGGACGCGATCCTGCTGGCCACTGCGGACGGGCGCGTCGCGATGATGAACGCGCGTGCCGAGGAGCTGTTCGGGGTCGCGCGCGCGGATGCCGCCGGCATCGCGCTCGAGGCGCTGCTGCCGACGGGGCGTGCGGCGGACGGCGAGACCGAATGCCGGCGCCTGCACGGCGCGCCGTTCCCGGCCGAGGTGCGCCGCGCCGCCACCCCGGCCGGCCAGCACATCGCCATCGTGCGCGACGTGTCCGAGCGCCGCGGCCTGGAGCGCGCGCTGCTGCAGCAGCTGACCTACGATGCCCTGACCGGCCTGCCGAACCGGCGCCGCGTCCTCGAGACCCTGGACGAGGCCACGCT
>SEEY01000682.1 GCA_004211235.1 Rubrivivax sp. | reverse complement strand
CCCTTGACGACGTCCCAAAGCTTGAAGCGGATGTCCAGCCGCCCATCCGCGAGGCGGTTGACGGAGCCTGCCACGAGCGCATCGGCCTGCCGGGCACGCCAGTCGGCAAAGGCCGGGCTGCTGGTTTCGCTCAGCCCGCCCGGCGCGTCGACGGTGCGGAACAGGCCGCTGCGCTCCAGGTCGGCGCGGATGATGGCGGCAATCGGCTGGGGCGACCGGGACTCGTCGCTGAAGTCGACGATGGCGACCGGCACGCGCGTGCCGCCGACGCCGGCAATGTCGATGCGCACCTGGGCGAGCGCAGGTGCGACGCCGAGGGCAGCGCCCAGGCCGGCCGCGGCGGCCAGGGCCGCGAGGCTGCGGCGGCGGGAAACGGATGCGAATGCTGATGCGGGCATGGCGCGGGATTCTGCCGCAGCGATGCGACTTGTAACGTCAGACAAGGCCGCGTCACCCGCAGCCCTGCCCGGCCTAGAGCAGCACGATGTCGTAGTGCTCGGTCTGGTTGGTGGGCTCGGCCGTCAGCGAGATCGGCTTGCCGATGAAGTCCGACAGGCCGGCCAGATGGGCGCTCTCTTCGTCCAGCATCATCTCGACGACATTGGCCGCTGCCACGACGCGGAACTCGCGCGGCGAGAACTGGCGCGCCTCGCGCAGGATCTCGCGCAGGATGTCGTAGCAGACCGAGCGTGCCGTCTTCACCTGGCCGCGGCCCTCGCAGGTCGGGCAGGGTTCGCACAGCATGCGCGACAGCGATTCGCGCGTGCGCTTGCGCGTCATCTCGACGAGGCCGAGCTGCGTGAAGCCCCCGACCGTGACCTTGGTCCGGTCGCGCGCGAGCTGCTTCCTGAACTCGGCAAGCACGGCGGTTTTGTGCTCCTCGCGGGTCATGTCGATGAAGTCCACGATGATGATGCCGCCCAGGTTGCGCAGCCGCAGTTGCCGGGCGATGGCGCCGGCCGCTTCAAGGTTGGTCTTGAAGATCGTGTCGTCGAAATTCTTGGCGCCGACGAAACCGCCGGTGTTGACATCCACGGTCGTCATCGCCTCGGTCTGGTCGAACACCAGCGAGCCGCCGGACTTCAGCTCGACCTTGCGCATCAGCGCACGGGCGATCTCGGCGTCGACGTTGCACAGGTCGAAGATCGGCCGCTCGCCGCGGTAATGCTCGAGCTTGGCCGTCGCGGCCGGCATGAAGGTTTCGCCGAACTCGCGCAGCACGTCGTACTGCATGCGCGAGTCGATGCGGATGTGCGCGGTGCGCTCGTGGGTCAGGTCGCGCAGCACGCGCTCCACGAGGCTTAGGTCCTGGTGCAGCAGGCTCGCCGGCGGCATGGTCAACGCCTTGTCGCGGATCTGGTGCCAGGTCTTGCGCAAGTAGGCGATGTCGGCGGCCAGCTCTTCGTCGGACGCGTCCTCGGCATTCGTGCGCAGGATGAAGCCGCCACCGCCGCCATGGTCCTTGCTGCCCACCAGCGCCACCATGCGCGCCCGCAAAGCCTCCCGCGCCTCGGGCGAACCGATCTTCTGGCTGATGCCGATGTGCTCGTCCTGCGGCAGGAAAACCAGCATGCGGCCGGCAATGCTGATCTGGCTGGACAGGCGCGCACCCTTGGTGCCGATCGGATCCTTGATGACCTGCACGGTCAGCGGCTGGCCTTCGAAGACGAGCCGCTCGATGGGCGTGGGCGGCGCGTCACCGCCCTGGTGGCGGCTGTGGCCGAACTGCGAGGCGCTGTGCAGGTCGGCCACGTGCAGGAAAGCGGCGCGTTCCAGGCCGATGTCGATGAAGGCCGACTGCATGCCGGGCAGCACCCGCACCACCTTGCCCAGGTAGACGTTGCCGACGAGGCCCCGCTCCAACGTACGCTCGACGTGCAGCTCCTGCACGGCGCCGTTCTCGACAACTGCGACCCGCGTCTCCTGCGGTGACCAGTTGATCAGGATGTCTTCCATCTCTCATCCTTGAATGCTGATGCGTGCCGCCGCCCCAGCGGCACGCATCAGAACTCGAAGCCGAATTTGTCCAAGAGCGCTGCAGTCTCAAAGAGGGGCAACCCCATGATGCCCGAGTAGCTGCCCGCAATCTTGACGATCCAGGCGGCCGCCTGGCTCTGGATGGCGTACGCCCCGGCCTTGCCGAAGGGCTCGCGGCTCGCAATGTAGCGGTCAAGCTGCGCGGGGGACAGCGGCGCGAATTCGACCTGCGAGATGCTCAGCGCCTCGGCGCGCCGCGTGGCATCGGCAACCGCGACCGCGGTGACCACGCGATGGCTGCGGCCGGACAGCAGCGTCAGCATGCGGCGCGCATCGGCATCGCTCTCGGGCTTGCCGAGGATGAGGTCGTCGACGGCCACCGTCGTGTCGGCGCACAGGATGGGTGCCGCAGCCAGGCCGCGCACGGCAAGACGAAGCAATGCCGCGTCGAGCTTGGCCGCCGTGACGCGCGCGCAATAGGTCTCGGGCAGCTCGCCAGGATGCACCGCCTCCAG
>SEEY01000681.1 GCA_004211235.1 Rubrivivax sp. | reverse complement strand
TCTTCGTGCTGCTCGGCGGCGCGGCGCTGCTCTTCCTCGCGCTGAAGGCCGGCAATCTGCTCAGCCTCAATTTCGACGCCACTTACCAGGTGTCGGCCCGCTTCGACAACATCGGCGGGCTCAAGCCCAACGCCGCGGTCAAGAGCGCGGGCGTCGTCGTCGGCCGGGTGGAATCGATCGCCTTCGACGACAAGACTTTTCAGGCGCGCGTCGTCATGAACCTGAGCCAGGGCACGGCTTTCCCCAAGGACAGCTCGGCCAAGATCCTCACGTCGGGCCTGCTCGGCGAGCAGTACATCGGCCTGGAGCCGGGCGCCGACGAAAAGAACCTGGCTGCCGGCGACCTCATCACGCAAACGCAGAGCGCCGTCGTGCTGGAAAACCTCATCGGCCAGTTCATCAACAGCAAGGCGGCCGACATGGGCAGCGCTGCCCCGGCCTCGGGAGGCACGCCGTGAACCGCTGGGCCCGCTATTTCGCGATGTTCGCCCTCGCCGTCGGCGTCGCCGGCTGCCAGACGGTACAGGGCGTTGGCCACCGGCTGGAGCGCGCGGTCGACAAGGTGATGGGCTCCAAGGGCCAGCGGCTGGACCCTTGGGAGTCCTGGAACCGCAAGGTCTTCGCCTTCAACGAAAAGCTCGACGAGAACGTGCTCAAGCCGGTCGCGACGGTCTACTCCGAAGTCGTCCCCTCGCCCGTCCGCAAGGGCATCGACAACTTTTTCGGCAACATCGGCGACGCCTGGTCGGCGGTGAACCTGATGCTGCAGGGCCGCTTCAAATCGGGCCTGGATCAGGGCATGCGCTTCGCGGTGAACTCCACAATTGGCCTGGCCGGCCTGCTGGACGTTGCCGGTGAGGCGGGTCTCGAGAAGAACAGCCAGGACTTCGGCAAGACGCTGGGCAAATGGGGCATGGGCACGGGCGCCTACATCGTCTGGCCGGTGTTCGGCCCGTCATCGGTGCGCGATTCGCTCGCGCTGCCGGTTGACTGGCAGGCCTCGCCCACGCAGCTGGTCAACGGCAACGGCGAGAAGGTCGGCATCGTGGTGCTCAACGGTATCAACACCCGCTCCAACTTCCTGCGCGCGGGCGAAATGCTGGAAGGCATCGCGCTGGACAAGTACACCTTCTACCGCGATGCCTACCTGCAGCGCCGTGGCAGCTTTGACGACGACGACGAGATCGAGGTGCTGGTGCCCGGCAACGGCGCTTCTGCGCCGGCGGGAACGGCGTCTGCCCCTGAAGGCGCCCCGGCCGACGCTGCGTCCCAGCCGTCCGTGAAAATGCCCGCCGAGCCGGCCTCTGCCGCCTCGCGGTGAACCGAAACACCCGGTGGCGCGTTAAGCCCGGGTCCCTGTTCAGAGAAAGCGACACCATGAACCTGCTGAATCCCCTGCGCCGCCGGCTGCTCGCCGCGGCGGCCCTGGCCACCCTGGGCCTCGGCCTCGTGCATGGCGCCCATGCTGCCGACGGCAGCGCGCCCGACCAGCTGATCCGCCAGCTCTCCCTGGAGACCATCGAAGGCGTCAAGGCCGACAAGGACATCCAGGCCGGCAACATCAACAAAATCATTGCCCTGGTGGATGCCAAGGTGATGCCGCACGTCAACTTCCAACGCATGACGGCCACCGCCGTCGGCCGCTTCTGGCGCCAGGCCAGCCCTGAGCAGCAGCAGAAGCTGCAGGCCGAGTTCAAGACGCTGTTGGTGCGCACCTACGCCGGTGCGCTCACGCAGGTGAAGGACCAGACCATCGGCCTCAAGCCCCTGCGCGCCCAGCCGACCGACACCGAAGTCGTCGTGCGCACCGAGATCCGCGGCCGCGGCGAGCCCGTACAGCTTGACTACCGCCTGGAAAAGTCGGGCGCCGAGTGGAAGATCTACGACGTCAACGTCCTCGGCATCTGGCTGGCGGACCAATACCGCAACAGCTTCGCGCAGGAGATCGGCGCCAACGGCATCGATGGTTTGATCAAGAGCCTGGCGGAGAAGAACGCCCGGGCCGGCAACGCGCCGGTCAAGGGCTGACACCTTGAACAGCGGCCTCAAGCTGCCCGAGCGGCTGCGCATGGACGGCGCCCGCGCCGCTTGGGCGCAGATGTCGCCCGCGCTGCGCGCCGAGGCGGCTCAAGTGCTGGCCGCGGCGGGCCGTGAGGTGCGGCTGTCGGCCGCGCCGCTGAAGGATTTCGATTCCTCAGCCCTCAGCCTGCTGCTGTCCGCCGCGCGGCAGTGCCACGAGCAGGGCGCCACGCTGAAGCTGAACGATGCGCCGGAGAAGCTGCGCGAACTCGCGCGCGTGTACGGCGTGGCGGAACTGCTGTGGCCGCAGGCGCCTGCAGCCTAGGGCGCGGTCAACCTGCGTAGCGCTTCGCGCGCAGGTTCTTCTTGATTTCCTGCAGCATCGGCCGCAGCTGCTGGCCGAGCTTCAGCGCCACGCCGGTGGTCAGGATGTCCACCGCGATCAGGTGCAGCAGGCGCGACACCATCGGGCTGTAG
>SEEY01000680.1 GCA_004211235.1 Rubrivivax sp. | reverse complement strand
GAATGGGCGATGGCATAGGCCGCCAGCTTGCACTCCGCTTCGTCGCGGCCGCCTTCGACGGTGATGGTGATGAACTTGGTGGCGCCCTCGCCGTCGCGCACGATGGCCTGGGCCAGTTCCTGTGCCAGCGCAATCAAAGCCTCACGCAGGGTTTGCGCGTCGGCGCTGTCGAGCGACGTGATCTCGGCATGCGCCGCCTTGCGCGAGGCAATCAGCAGGAAGCAGTCGTTGGTGGACGTGTCGCCGTCGATGGTGATGCGGTTGAAGGAGGCATCGGCCGCTTCCTTCACCAGCGGCTGCAGCAGCGCCGGGGCGATGTTGGCGTCGGTCGCGACGAAGCCCAGCATCGTCGCCATGTTGGGTCGGATCATGCCGGCGCCCTTGGAGATGCCGCTCAGCGTCACCGGCACGCCGCCGAGGGTGATGCGGCGCGAGGCAGCCTTGGGCAGTGTGTCCGTCGTCATGATGCCCAGCGCGGCTTCGCCCCATCCGTCGTTGCGCAGTGCGGCCAGCGCCTGCGGCAGCCCGGCGACGATGCGGTCGACGGGCAGCGTCTCCATGATGACGCCGGTGGAGAAAGGCAGCACCTGCTCTGGTGCACAGCCGATCAGGCCGGCGAGCGCCTGGCAGGTCTGCCGCGCGCGGGCCAGGCCGTCGGCGCCGGTGCCGGCGTTGGCATTGCCGGTGTTGATCAGCAGCGCGCGGATGCCGGCACCGGCGGCGAGGTGCTCGCGGCAGACCTGCACGGGCGCGGCGCAGAAGCGGTTGGTGGTGAACACGCCAGCGACGGCCGCGCCCTCTTCCAGGGCGATGACGCTGACGTCGCGCCGGTTGGCCTTGCGCACCCCGGCCATCGTCACGCCGAGACGCACGCCCGGCACAGGCAACAGGGAAGCGGGATCGGGGGCGATGAGATTGACGGGCATGGCGCGCTCGGTTGGATGCAGTGAAAGCGCGCGAATTCTAAGAAGTGAAAAAGGCTCCCGAAGGAGCCTTTGCAAGGGAATGCGCGTCGATCAGCGCGGCAGGCGACGGCGGGCCATCAGGCCGATGGCGCCCAGGCCGGCCAGGAACAGCGCGTAGGACTCCGGTTCCGGCACCGCCGCGGTGATCGCCGTGGCGATGACCAGATCCTGGTAGTCGACGCTGGTCAGCTTGACGACCTGGTAAGCGCTCGCGCCCTGGAAGCTCAGGGCATCGGCGATGTAGCTGTCTGCCAGTGCCGTCACGGCCAGCGGCGCGACTGCGCGGAAGGTGCCCGTCTGCGTGCCAAAGGTCGAGCCTTCCTGCGTAAATTCCCAGACTGCCAGCTGGAAGGCCGCCTGTTGCGTGGCGTTCATGTTGCTGCCGTAGGCCTGGGTGTACAGCGCCGACAGATGCAGGGATTCGCTGGCGGAGAACGGCGAGGAATTCGAGTACGTGGCCGCCACCACCGAGTTGCCGGCGAGCGGCTCGATGCAGAAGGCCGCGAAGCTGGTGCCGCTGGCCAGGTCGGTGTACTTGAGCTGCAGGGCGTAGTCGTCGAACACGGCCTCGGTGGCGCTCAGGTTCAGGTCATAGGCCTGCAGCGCGATACCCGCCAGGGCCGCGTTGCCCTGCCAGGCGATGGACAGGTCAGCCGCGAGGGCGGCCTGGGCGCCTGCCAGCAGGGAGATGGCAGTGACGATCTTCGAGAAACGGTTCTTCATGATGCTTCCTTTGGGCAAGACGCGCTTCAGACCGACTTGCGACGGCGGGACGCAGCGAGGGCGCCGACGACGGCCGCGAAGGCCAGGCCGACACTGCCCGGTTCAGGGATTTCCAGGCTCACGGTGTAGCCGTTGCCCTGCTTGTTGGAGTAGCTGACGCCGTCGACGCTGACGGTCCAGGTGCCGGCCTGCAGTTCATGCCCGGTCATCGCCCACTGCTCGACGCCAACGCGGGTCGTGGCCCAGCTCACGGCCACCAGTTCGGACCACTCGATGATTTCGCCGGTCGTGAGGTTGGACAGCGTGACCGACTTGATATCGACGGCAGGCACCGACGAGAACGCACCCTTGGTCTTCAGCAAGCCATGGACCCAGCTGTCTTCGAAGAGCGTGAAGCTGAAGGCATTGCTGTCCGTGAAGGCGGTGCCGAACCCGGTCGGATCCTTGTGGCTGGTGTTGCTGACCGTGACCGTACCGGCCGACGCGCTGGTGGCCAGGACGAGTGCTGCAGCGGTTGCGAACAAGGCTTTCATGTCGGACTTTCTGAGACTTCTATCGGGCAAACCCCAGTTTTGGGGCTCTCTGGGACTGCACTCTAGGGGGGCGCCGCCGGTTGTCGCACCCCTCATGCGCGTGCCGGAGGGTGCGGTTCGTGCCCAAACACACGGATTTACCCCTACTTGGGTGGGTCAGGTCGGCACGTTCACCCCATGAAAAAGGGCCGGCAAAGCCGGCCCTTGAATGATCGAGGCGTGCGCGTCAGGCCAGCTTGCCGTGGCAGCTCTTGAACTTCTTGCCGCTGCCGCAGGGGC
>SEEY01000679.1 GCA_004211235.1 Rubrivivax sp. | reverse complement strand
AGCCGTTGGTGGCGCCGACGTCCATGTACTCGATGAAACGCAGCACGACGCCGCTGCCCTTGAAGTGACGCGCCATCGGCAGGATCTGGTCGTCGTTCACGCCGCGCTGCACGACCATGTTGACCTTGACCGGCCCGAGGCCCGCGGCCTGGGCGGCGGCGATGCCGTCGAGCACGCTGGCCACGGGGAAGGCCACGTCGTTCATGCGCTGGAAGACGGCGTCGTCCAGGCCGTCGAGGCTGACGGTCAGGCGCTTGAGGCCCGCGGCCCTGAGGGCGGCAGCCTTCTTCACGAGGGTGGAGCCGTTGGTGGTCAGCGTGAGGTCCAGCGCGCGGCCGTCGGGCGTGCGCAGCTCGGCCAGCATCGCGATCAGCGATTCCAGCCCGCGGCGCAGCGTGGGCTCGCCGCCGGTGATGCGCAGCTTCTCGACACCGAGGCCCGCGAAGGCGCGCGCCAGCCGCGTGATCTCCTCGAAGCTGAGCAACTCCGCGTGGGGCAGGAACTCGTGGTGCTTGTCGAATACCTGCTTGGGCATGCAGTAGCCGCATCGGAAGTTGCAACGGTCCGTTACGGAGATGCGCAGGTCGCGCAGCGGCCGGCCGAGGGCATCGGCCAGCGGTGCGCCATGGGCAGGGGAAGCCAGCGCGGGCAGACCGACCGCCGCTGGCAGCGCGGCGTGCGTGCGCGTGTCGTGCAGGGGAATGACGCGTGCGGGCATGCGGCGATTGTGTCAGCCGGCACTTGCGGCGGGGGCCGGCAAGGGATTGAATCGGCGCCCGATGGCCCCCGTCCTCCACCCCGACCTGCCGCATTTCGTCGCCTTCGGCGAAGCACTGACGGACCTGATCCGCATCGGGCCGGACCGCTGGCGCAGCGCCTGCGGTGGCTCGCCGTGGAACGTGGCGGTGGCGATGTCCAAGCTCGGCCAGTTGAGCGCCTTCGGCGGCGCCATCAGCCGCGATCCCTTCGGCGAGGAGATCTGGCGCTGCAGCCAGGAGGCGCACCTCGACATGCGCTTCATCCAGCAGCTGCCGCGCCCGCCGCTGCTGGCGGTGGTGCATGAGGTGGAGCCGACGCGCTACTTCTTCATCGGCCAGGACAGCGCCGACCTGCACTTCCACCCCGAAGGCCTGCCGATGGGCTGGACGCGGGCGCTGCGCTGGGCGCATTTCGGCAGCCTCGGCCTGGTGCGCGAACCGCTGGCCGGCCGGCTGCTGGCGTTGGCGCAGGCGCTCAAGGCCGAGGGCCGACTGATCAGCTACGACCCCAACTTCCGTACCCCGCCGATGGACTCCAGCTACGACGAGACGCTGGAGCAGATGTGCCGCATGGCCGATGTGATCAAGGTGTCGGACGACGACCTGCGCGGGCTGTTCCGGGTGGCGGACTACCGCACCGGCCTGGCGCAGATCGCCGCGTGGAACCCGGGCGCGTGGCTGCTGCTGACGCGCGGGGCTGCGGGCGCCAGCCTTTTCCACGGCGCGGAGGAAAGCAGCGCCACGCCGCCGTCAGTGGAGGTGGTGGACAGCATCGGCGCAGGCGATTCGGCGCTCGCCGGCCTGCTGGACAGCCTGATGCGCGATGCGCGCGCCCCTGTGGCGCAACACCTGCGCTGGGCCGTGGCTGCAGGTGCGGCGGCCTGCACGGCGGCGGGTTTCACGCCGCCCAAGCCTTCGGCCGTCGCTGCGCTGGCAGAGGGAGTGGGCCTTGGGGACACGCCGTTGCCACCGGCTGGCTAGGGCTTTCCTCAGCCGGACTTGATCTGCGACATATCAACTTCTATTATTGACCGACCGGACGGTAGAGAAATAATGTCGGACCTCTCCCTTCACATCGAACAGCACGGCGCCGTGCGTATGGTGCGGCTCAACCGGCCCCAGGCGCTCAACGCCTTCACGGCGGCGATGCTCGGGCAATTGCGTCAGGCGCTCGAGGCTGCCGCTGACGATGTGCACACGCGCTGCGTGTTGCTCACCGGCGCCGGCCGCGCCTTCAGCGCGGGGCAGGATCTGGCCGACCCTCACGTCGCGCCGAGCCGCGAGCCGGGCGTGGCGCCCAAGGACATCGGCCACATGCTGGAGCAGTTCTACGTGCCGCTGGCGCTGCGGCTGCGTGACATGCCGATCCCGGTGGTGGCCGCGGTCAACGGTGTGGCCGCGGGAGCGGGCGCCAACCTGGCGCTGAGCTGCGACCTGGTGCTGGCCGGCGAGAGCGCGAGCTTCATCCAGGCGTTCTCCAAGATCGGCCTCATTCCCGACTGCGGCGGCACCTGGCTGCTGCCGCGGCTGGTGGGCCGCGCCAAGGCGCTGGAGCTGGCGCTGCTGGGCGACAAGGTGCAGGCGACCGAGGCCGAGCGGATCGGCCTGATTGCCCGCGTGGTGCCAGACGCCGAATTGCTGGACAACGCGCTGGCCGCGGCGCAGCGGCTGGCCGGCATGCCCACGCAAGCGCTGGTGGCCACGCGCCGCGCGCTGGACGCGGCGATGCGGCTGGACTACGAA
>SEEY01000678.1 GCA_004211235.1 Rubrivivax sp. | reverse complement strand
GTGTTCGTCTACAAGGACCTGCCGCTCAAGCGCCTGCCCAAGGTGCTGCTGGACTCGGCCAGCATGAGTGCGATGCTGCTGTACATCATCACCAATGCGGTGCTGTTCAGCTTCCTGATGACGAGCGAGAACATCCCGCAGGCCATGGCCGACTGGATGATCGGCCAGGGCTTCGGCCCGGTTGCCTTCCTGCTGGTGGTCAACATCCTGCTGCTGCTGGCCGGCAACGTGATGGAGCCCAGCTCGATCATCCTGATCCTGGCGCCCATCCTGTTCCCGGTCGCCATCAAGCTCGGCATCGACCCCATCCACTTCGGCATCCTGATCGTCGTGAACATGGAAGTCGGCATGTGCCACCCGCCGGTCGGCCTGAACCTCTACGTCGCCTCGGGCATCACCAAGATGGGCATCAGCGAGCTGACGGTGGCCGTGATGCCCTGGCTGCTGACGATGCTGGGCTTCCTGATGGTGGTGACCTACTGGCCCGCGCTGACGCTGTGGCTGCCGCATCTGCTGATGAAGTGAAGCCGGCACGCTACTTGCACTGGACTGGGGCATGGACACGTCCTCATTCCCCTTGCCGGGTCTGCGCGTGCTGCTGGCGGACGCCGGTCAGCGCCGCAGCCCCGTCATCCGTCTGGAGCTGATCCGGCTGCGCTGCCAGCTGGTCGACGTGCTCGACCTCATCGCCGAGCCCGCCGCGCTGGCGCAGGCGCTGCAGCGCACCTCGCCCGAGCTGCTGCTGATCGACTGCGAGCAGCCCACCGCCGACCTGCTCGCGCAGCTGGCCGTGTCGCAACTGCAGCGGGCCCGCCCGGTGCTGCTGGTAGCCGAGCAGATGACGCCCGAGCAGATGCGCGCCTCCCTGCGCGCAGGCGCCAGCGCGCTGCAGCTCGCCGGCCTGCCGCCGCAGCGGCTGGGCGCCTTGCTGCAGCTCGCGCTCGCGCGTTTCGAACATGACCAGGCCCTGCAGCGCGACCTGCGCCAGACCCAGACCCAGCTCGCGGAACGCAAGCTCGTCGAGCGCGCGCGCGGTATCCTGATGCGCGAGCAGGGGCTGGACGAGGAAGCCGCCTTCCAGCGCCTGCGCCAGCTGGCCATGACTGGCGGCCAGACGCTGGCCAGCGTCGCCGCGCGTCTGATCGACGCCGATCAGCTGCTGCGACACCGCTGACGATCAAGGTCGCAGCGCCGGTCTCCGGACTGGGGCGCGACGCACCAACAAGCATTGCCTACGCACGCACCGGCGCGACGCAAACCGCCCGCCGGGGCTGCGGCCTTGCGCCACGGGCGTGCAAATTTGGCATCCCGCCCAGCGTCGAGAGCTGGCACGCAACCTGCTGAATGGGGTGTGAGGTCTGCAATGGCGCAGGCCTCTCAGGCCGGCCCGCTGTGAAGCGGCTGGCACTTCGGGACAACGGCGTCCGACCTCTCCTTTGCGCGTGCACCATCGATTGGCGGTGCGGGCGGAGCTCGGTCGCACGGCGTTGCGCCCTGCATGACCCAGGAGCCCGTGATGACCGCCAGCGACAACTCGAACGACACGACCAACCTGCAGCGCCGCAGCCTGCTCGCCGCCGCCGCTTCCCTGCCCGCGCTTGGCCTGACCGGCGGTGCCTGGGCCCAGGGGTCCGACAAGCCGGAGAAGGAGGAAGTCCGCATCGGCTTCATTCCACTGACCGACTGCGCCAGCGTCGTCATGGCCGCCGTGCTCGGCTTCGACAAGAAGTACGGCGTCAAGATCATCCCGACCAAGGAAGCCTCCTGGGCCGGCGTGCGCGACAAGCTCGTCAACGGCGAGCTCGACATGGCGCATGTGCTCTACGGCCTGGTCTATGGCGTGCACCTCGGCACCGCCGGCCCCAAGAAGGACATGGCGGTGCTCATGCACCTCAACAACAACGGCCAGGCCATCACGCTGTCCAAGGCGCTGGCCGACAAGGGCGCCGTGGACGGCCCGTCGCTGGCCAAGGTGATGGCCGCGAACCCGCGCGAATACACCTTCGCCGGCACCTTCCCGACCGGCACGCATGCGATGTGGATGCACTACTGGCTGGCCTCGGCGGGCATCAACCCGCTGTCGGGCGCCAAGCTCATCACCGTGCCGCCGCCGCAGATGGTGGCCAACATGCGCGTCGGCAACATGGACGGCTTCTGCGTCGGCGAGCCCTGGAACCACCGCGCCATCATGGACGGCATCGGCATCACGGCCAACACGACGCAGGACATCTGGAAGGACCACCCCGAGAAGGTGCTGGGCACGACGGCCGAGTTCGCGCAGAAGTACCCGAACACCACGCGTGCCGTCATGATGGCCGTGCTGGAGGCCAGCCGCTGGATCGATGCCAGCCTGTCCAACAAGCTCAAGATGGCCGAGACGGTGGCGCAGAAGGCCTACATCAACACCGGGGTCGACGCGATCAACCAGCGCATCCTGGGCCGCTACCAGAACGGCCTGGGCAAGACCTGGGACGACCCCAACCACATGAAGTTCTTCAACGA
>SEEY01000677.1 GCA_004211235.1 Rubrivivax sp. | reverse complement strand
GTCCGGGCCCGGCGGTGTTGGCACGACGTCGGGCCCGGGGGACAGCGGTGAAGGGGGCGGCGTGGCGGTCATTCGGAGATTCCTCGGCAGGCCGTTCACGACTTCTTCTTCGGCACCTTCGCGCCGTCATGTCGCGCCGCGGAAAGGCCGATGGCCACCGCCTGCTTGGGGTTGGTCACCTTCTTTCCGGAACCACTCTTGAGCTTGCCTTCCTTCATCTCGTGCAGGGTCTTCTCGACCTTCTCGGATGCCTTGGGACCGTACTTCGTCATGGGAACTCCTTGCGATTCGACGCGCGTGATGGGTCAGCGGTGCGGGCAATCCGAGTGCCATGGCGCCGGACGGCGGCGGCCCTGCACCGCCTGCGACCGCGGCACGGCGCTTGCCGCGACGGGCGTCTTCCCTTCACAGATGGAGAGCCCCATGCCTGAGACGCCAGCCAAGTCCCCCGGCCATCGCGAGCATCCCGAGCATCGCGTCGTCGAGTCCCGCGTGGCGGGCCGCATGACGGTCGAACTGGGCGGCACCTGCCTCGCCGACTCACGGGACGTGGTCCGCCTGGAGGAGGACGGCCATCCCGCGCGGTTCTACTTTCCTCGGGACGACGTGCAGATGCAGTTCCTCAAGCCGTCGAGCACCACCACGACCTGCCCCTTCAAGGGCCGGGCGAGCTACTTCAGCCTGCGCACCGAGGGCGCCAAGGCCGATGACGCCGTCTGGTCCTACGAAGAGCCCTACGCCGAACACGTCGGCCTGACCGGCCGGCTAGCCTTCGACGAATCGACTTCGGAGGCGCTGCTGATCCGCAGCCTGCCCTGACGCCTCTGCGCCAGCCCATGCCCGCGGGCAGGCGCGCGGCCGCCTGTGTTCCACTTCCGGCCGTGAATCCAGAAGTCCCCTCATCTCCGGCCATCAAGCCGGCAAAGCCGCCCGCGCCGGCCTTCCCGCTCCCGCAACCCAGCCATGCCGCCCGCTTCCCGGCCGGCCTCGCACCTGACGACTGGGCGCGCATTCGCCAGGCGGCGCATGCGCTGCCGCAGGTGCTGACGCCCGACGACCTGGACGACGGCAGCGACGAAGCGCTGGACCGCCTGGGCTGCATCCAGATCTCCCGCGCCGCCGGTGGTGGCCGGCCGAGCCGCTGGATCCTGCCGCAGCACATCCCGGTCGCGCTGGCGCAGCTGGAAGCCACGCCGCAGACCAACACGCTGCGCCCGCAGTTGCAGCAGCGCATGCAGCAGCTGGAGAGCCTGGGCCTGCGCCGCGAAGGCCTGGTCTTCACGCGGCTGTGCGTGCATCCCATCACCCTCGCCCACGAGGGCTGGCGCATCGACCTGTCGCACCGCGTGCCGGTGCCCGAGGGCCCGGTGTGGGCCTTCTTCCGCGATGGCGACACGGCCGCGCTGCGGCACGACCTGGGCCAGCCGCCGGCGTACTCGTACACCGCCGAGCTGACGCTGCACCTGAACCACCTCATCGACCGCAGCGAGGCCATGGGTCATGCCAGCCAGCTCGCATCGCTGCTGCCGCGGCTGCAGGCCGAGTGCGGCGTGCCCATGCCGTTTGCCGATCTGAAAGCCGCGCTGACCCGCGCCCAGGACCGCTGGGAGCAGCAGGTCGAGGAGCAGGACACGCTGGCCAGCCTGGGCCGCGAACTGGCCTTCCAGGGCTATCCGGACAGCTTCGACGCGGCCCGCAAGCTCGGCCGCAAGGTCACGCTCTACCTCGGCCCGCCGAACAGCGGCAAGACGTATTCCGCCTTCGAGCGGCTGGCGCAGGCGCTGGACGGCGCCTACCTGGCGCCGCTGCGGCTGCTGGCACTGGAAGGGCGCGACCGGCTGGTCGGCCGGGGCGTGCCCTGCTCGCTGCTGACCGGCGAGGAGAACGTGCCGGCCGCGAACTCGCGCGTGGTGAGCAGCACCATCGAGATGGTCAACACGCGCGACACCATCGACGTGGCGGTCATCGACGAAGCGCAGATGATCTTCGACGACTCGCGCGGCTGGGCCTGGACGCAGGCCATCGTCGGCGTGCCGGCGCGCGAGCTGATCATCATCGCGTCGGCCTATGCCGCGCCGGCCATCGAGCGGCTGCTGCTGCTGTGCGGCGAGAAGCCCGAGAAGCGCGTCTTCGAGCGCAAGCAGCAGGTGCAGCTGATGCCGGCACCGGTGCCGATGACGCAGCTGCATTCCGGCGACGCGGTCGTGGCCTTCAGCCGCCGCGACGTGCTGATGCTGCGCGACCAGATCGCCCAGGGCGGCCATGCGGTGAGCGTGATCTACGGCGCGCTGCCGCCCGAGGTGCGCCGCCGCGAGGCCGAGCGTTTTGCGGTCGGCGCGAGCGATGTGCTGGTGGCGACCGACGCCATCGGCATGGGCCTGAACCTGCCCATCCGCCGCGTGCTGTTCTCGACGCTGACCAAGTTCGACGGCGTCGGCGACCGGGAGCTGACCGTCAGCGAGGTGCACCAGATTGCGGGCCGCGCGGGCCGCTACGGCATGCATGACGAAGGC
>SEEY01000676.1 GCA_004211235.1 Rubrivivax sp. | reverse complement strand
CGGCTTCAAGGTCTCGGTGTTCGCACGGGACCTGAAGAACACCCGCGTGATGGCCGTCGCGCCCGATGGCCGCCTCTACGTGAGCCGGCGCGATACCGGGGACGTGCTGATGCTGGAGGACCGCAACGGCGACGGCGTGGCGGACGGCGCGGCGGTCAAGGTGCTCGACCGGGCCGGTGCGCACGGCCTCGCGATCCACGACGGCCAGCTCTACGTGGCCACCGTGAAGGAAGTCTTCGTGGCGCCGCTGCAGGGCGACGGCCAGCTGGGCGAGGCCAAACTCATCATCGGCGACCTGCCGGACGCCGGGCAGCACCCCAACCGCACGATCGCCTTCGGCCCCGACGGCATGCTCTACATCAGCGCCGGCTCCACCTGCAACGCCTGCAACGAGAGCAACCCGGAGAACGCCACGCTGCTGCGCGCGTCACCGGACGGCAAGCGCCGCAGCATCATCGCCAGCGGCCTGCGCAACACCATCGGCTTCGACTGGCATCCGGCCACCGGCGAGCTCTGGGGCATGGACCACGGCATCGACTTCCTCGGCGACGAGGTACAGCCGGAGGAGCTGAACAAGATCGAGCAGGGCAAGCGCTACGGCTGGCCGCACATCTGGGGCGACGGCGGCGTGAACCCGCAGAGCACACCGCCCGGCGAGGTGACCAAGGCGCAGTGGAAGGCCGACAGCACGCCGATGGTGCTGGGCTACACGGCGCACGCCGCGCCGATGCAGATGGTGTTCGCCAAGGGCGGCGGCATGTTCCCGGCCGAGTACGCGGGCGACGCCTTCGTGACGATGCGCGGCTCGTGGAACCGCAAGCAGGCGGCCGGCTACGAGATCGTGCGCATCCGCTTCGCGAACGGCAAGCCGCAACGCTTCGAGCCCTTCGTCACCGGCTTCCTGACCGACGGCGGCCGCACGCACATCGCCCGGCCCGTGGGGCTGGCCTGGGCGAAGGACGGCGCCCTGCTGATGGCCGACGATGCCAACGGCGTCATCTACCGCATCGCCTACGCGGGCAGCGCCAGGCCCGCTGCGGCGATGCAGACGCCGGCCGACGAGATGAAGCGCCAGGCCACGCGCGGCGTAGGCGTGCCGCTGGCGAAAGACCGGCCTGAAACGGCGGCCACCACGGCCGCGATGATCCAGGTGTCGTCAAGCTCCTTTGCCCGCGACGCCGCGATGCTGGCCCGGCACAGCGAATACGCCGACGGCGTGTCGCCAGCGCTCAGCTGGAGCGCCGTGCCTAACGCCAAGAGCTATGTGATCCTGGCCGAAGACCCGGACGCCAAACCGGTCACGCCCTTCGTGCACTGGGTGGCCTGGAACATCCCCGGCAACCTCACGTCGCTGCCCGAGGGCCTGCAGGAGCAGGACCGCCTGACCGACCCGCCCGGCCTGATGCAAGGCGCCACAAGCCGCGGCTCGGTCGGCTACTACGGCCCGCGCCCGCCGGTCGGCGACCCGCCGCACCACTACCACTTCCAGGTGATGGCGCTGGACACGCTGCTGCAGCTGCCGCTGGGCGCGAATCGCGACGACGTGCTGGCCGCCGCCAAGGGCCATGTGCTGGCCAAGGGCGAACTCGTCGGCACCTATCAGCAGCAGGTGAAACCGCCGAAGTGATGCGCGTCACCGGACGGCGGCCGACCCGCCTGCCGTCCGGCGCTAGCTGCGCTTCCTTGGCGCCGGTCTCGTTGGCGATTCCGATGGCTTGATGTCGGCTTTGAGCACACGCGCCATCTGCGCCAGCGCCTGGTCTCGCGCGTCCTCGGTTTCCGCGGCGATGCAGTCCTGCGGCACCCACAGCGAGTAGCCGCGCAGGTAGGCGTCCATCGCCGTGAAGAACACGCAGTTGTCGGCCGCCAGCCCGGTGACGATCAGCCGCTTGCAGTGCAATTGCTCCAGCAGCAGGTCCAGCGGCGTCGCGTAGAAGGCCGAGTGGCGCGGCTTGAGGATGGTGAAGTCCTTGCGGGTCGGCGCCATCATCTTGGCCATGCGCCCGGCAATGCCAGGCATGGCCTGGCAACGGCGGCACAGCGCGTCGAAGTCGGACGTCCACTGCCGGTAGTTGTCGTTGGCGAAGATCGTCTGGACGCCTTCGGCGCGCAGTGCGCGCCGCAGCCGCGTCGTCCGCCGGGCGGCTTCCAGCGCATAGGGCGCGAGCTCCTCGGCGCCATCGAAGTTCAGGGGGTTGATGAAGTCCACCAGCAGCAGCACGGTCCTGCTGGATTCCAACGCTTCGGTCTTGATCTTGCTCATGGTGCCGCGAGCGCAGCATTCCGTGTTCCCGCGGCGGCCGGGCGCGCCGGCATGGTCCAACCTGGATGCGCCTGACTACGGTGGAGGGCCCGCCAGCGGCAGCCACCATCCGGCGCGAAATTGCCTTGTCTTTACCAGCATACGCGCCAATCTGATAGGTGAAAAAGCCGCTACTCGCGCCCACGGTGCCGGCCTCCCGGCTCGGTCCTACCAAAGCTACCGGCCTGATGCCGAAGTGGTAGCTTTTGCACACGGGCA
>SEEY01000675.1 GCA_004211235.1 Rubrivivax sp. | reverse complement strand
CCTGATGGACAGGATCCGCCGCGATCCGCGGCCTCGATGTGCTGGGCCTGCAGCACGGTGACGGTCTCATGCCGCGGATCGCGGCGGATCCTGTCCATCAGGCGCTGCACCGGCTCTTCCGGCCCTTCGAGCACCTGCAGGAAGCAGCCGTCCACGTAGACCAGCGCGCCGGTGATGCCGGCGGCGGCGTTCTTCTGCTGCGCCTGCGCGAGCAGATCGTCCAGGTCCTCGCTCTGCATGGGCGTCGTCGACGCGGAGGAATAGATCATCTGGTACGGCATGGGCGGCCCTTCGTTGCCGATGGATTGTGTGCGAGGAGACCGGCCTGCCTTCCTAGAATCCGCTCCGTTCAGGCGCGCCGGTCCGGTCCACGGGCGCGCCGCCTGCGGAGGAGAAAAACAACATGCTGGATGGCTCGGGTTTGAGGCTTCACGGACGGCTGCTGGGGCACGCCGATCTTGACGAAGCGCAGCGGCTGGTGCCGGCCTGGCTGCCGCTGGCGCCGGCCGTGCGTGCTGCGCTGCCGGCGATCTGGACACGGCTGCTGGGCCACCCGGGCCTGAACGCCGACGTCATCGAAGACCTCAACCGCCCGCGGGGCCAGCGCATCGTGGGGCTGGGCCTGGCGGTGGCGCTGGACGATCGCTGGACGCGGCGGTTGCGCGAGGCGCCGCCGCCCTTTGCGGCAGCGGAGCTGTATGCCGAGTTGATGGACGGCCGCTTCCAGCCGCCTCCCGACAAGGAGCTGGCCCGGTTGAACGCCCGCGGCGAAGTCAACTTCATGGTGCTGCACTACGAGCAACTGCTGACCGACCTGACCGACCCCGACACCCTGGAAGTGCTGGGCGTGGCGATGTCGCTGTTCCGGTTCGCGCATGCGGGCTATCGCCTGCAGTGCCTCTACCAGGAAGGCCAGGGCGAGCAGGCCGGCTATCTGCTGAGCATGGGATTCCGCGCTCGCACGGCCCGCAACCAGCCGGGCCTGCCTGAGCTGTTTGGCCTGCACCGGCAGGAGGCGTCGCTGCTGTTGCCGGGCACGCCGGTGCGCGATGCCTTCCAGTTCACGCCGCCCCGCTTTGGCTTCGCAGCCTCGGAGCGCCGGATGCTGCGCCTGGCCGTCACCGACCTCACCGACGAGGCCATCGGCGACGAACTCGGCATCTCGAGCCACGGCGTGAAGAAGCTCTGGCGCCAGGCGCACCAGCGCGCGCAGGACGTCATGCCGGGCCTGTTTGGCGGCGGCTCCCAGCCGGCGGGTGAAGGCGGCGGACGCGGCCCCGAAAAGCGCCGCGTGCTGTTGCAGTACCTGCGCCAGCACCCCGAGGAACTGCGCCCGTACAACGCAAGCCTTGCCGCCGCCACGGCGGTTGCCGCGACGGCGGCGCAAGGCGTTGCGGTATCGCCCGTGACAGCCGCCTGACCCGGCACGTACCCGAGTCAGGCCGCCGGACTGCGGCGCCGCGTGCGCTGCCACGCCCCGAGCAGCCCGATGCCTGCGATGCACAGCACGCCCGTGGCCGGCTCGGGCACCGGGGTCAGCGGGGTCAGCGCGCCGGCAGAGAACATGCCCGAGGCCGACGTGTAGGTCCAGCCCTCAGGCAGGTCCCAGAGGAACTTGGTGGTGTTGCCGTAGTCGGCCCAGGAGCCGCTCTGCGCAGACACGCCGAGGAAGGCGTAGAGGTACAGCGTCAGCGTCTCACCCGGCCGGGCCGTGATCTCGCCCTTGATCCCGTTGTAGGTCGTCAGGGGGATCTGCGTGGTGTCGAACCAGCCCTTGGGCTTGGTGCCGAAGTAGTAGCTGCCGAAGGCCGACGTCCCGGAGCCGTAGGCCCACTTGCCGCGGTGCCTGGAGCCGTCCGAGATGAAGCCGTAGCGCAAGGTCTGCGGGCCTTCCGAACCGTCGGCCTTGGCCGTGACGGTGATCGTGTCCCAGACGCTCACATTCGCGTAGGTCTGCCAGGAGCAGGTGTAGACGGTGCAGTAGGACGGCAGCGACGGTTGTTCGCTGGTCCAGGCGTAGGCGTGCAGGCTCAAGCTGTCGGAAGCGCCGCTGGCGACGGAATTGACGTTGCGGTTCTGGTACTGGGCGCTGGCGACGCTCTGGAATTCGCCGCCAGCCATCGAACCACCGGCATTGACCATCACGCCGAAGCTGGTGCCCGGCGTCGGCCCGCCCCAAGCGCTGCCGCCAACAAGGGCGGCGGCCAGCGGCAGGCTCCCCATCAAAAGCCGCAAGCCACGGCGGCGCGGGGTGCTGTGGAGGTGGGCGGCGTTGGCGCCTTCGCGCAGGGACAGGTCGGTCATGGGGCTCTCTGAGGGGGCATCGATGGGCGTGATGTTTCCACGCACCCCGCCCACCGAACAGGCCGCAAAAAGGGCACCAAACGCTTTCGGCAGCCGCCGCCCGAGCACCGAAAGCCCGCGCTAGGGCTTCAGGTCGTCCGGCTCGACACGCTCCTTCGAGAGCCCGTCCCGCCTGCTTTCGCGCTGGCGCCAGCGCGAAAGCAGGCGGGACGGGCTC
>SEEY01000674.1 GCA_004211235.1 Rubrivivax sp. | reverse complement strand
GACAACATGGAGCTCGTCCAGGCGCAGAAGCAGCTCACCGAAAGCCTCATCCGCGTGCTGGCGACCACCATCGACGCCAAGAGCCCGCACACCGGCCGCCACTGCGAGCGCGTGCCCGACCTCGCCCTGCGCCTGGCCCAGGCCGCCAGCGACGCGACCGACGGGCCGCTGAAGCACTTCGCCTTCCGCTCCGAGCGCGAATGGGAGGAGTTCCGCATCGGCGCCTGGCTGCACGACTGCGGCAAGGTCACCACGCCCGAATACGTCATCGACAAGGCCACGCGGCTCGAGACCATCCACAACCGCATCCACGAAGTGCGCATGCGCTTCGAGGTGCTGCACCGCGACCTCGAGATCGAGCGCCTGGAGGCGCAGGCCGCCGGCACCTGGAGCAGCGCCCGGCAGGCGGCACACGACGCGGCGCTCGCGCAGCTGCAGTCGGACTTCGCCTTCGTGGCGCGCTGCAACGTGGAGGACGGCATGCTGCCAGCCGACGCCGTGACCCGGCTGGCGCAGGTCGGCGCGCAGCGCTGGACGCGCCGCTTCGACGACCGGCTCGGCCTGTCGGTCGCTGAGCTGGAGACCCGCGCCGCCGAGCCAGCGCCGGCGTTGCCGTGCAGCGAGCCGCTGCTGGCCGACCGGCCCTGGCATGTCGTGCCCCGCGCGCCCGGCGAACAGCCGGACCCGGCCTTCGGCTTCCGCATGGACGTGCCCGAGCACCTCTACAACCGCGGCGAGCTCTACAACCTGTCGGTGCGCAGCGGCACGCTGACCGCCGAGGAGCGCTACAAGATCAACGAGCACATGGTGCACACGGTCATGATGCTGGAGCGCATGCCCTTCCCCAAGCACCTCAAGCGCGTGCCGGAGTACGCCGGCACCCACCATGAGCGCATGGACGGCCGGGGCTACCCGCGCCAGCTCGGGCCCGAGCAGCTGTCGGTGCCCAGCCGCATCATGGCGGTGGCCGACATCTTCGAAGCGCTGACTGCCGCGGACCGGCCCTACAAGGCGCCCAAGCCGCTGTCGCAGGCGCTGGCCGTCATGCAGCGCATGGCCGGCACGCACATCGACGTGGACATCTACAACCTGTTCCTGAGCGCGCGGGTCTACCTCGACTACGCGCGCGCCCACCTCGGCCCCGAGCAGATCGACGTCGACGACCCGACGCCCTTCCTCGCGCCGGTGCCGCATGCCTGAGCGCCTGGCCGGCCTGCGGGCCGCAGCGGCCTCGGGCGCGGCGCCGCGACTGGCCGGCGAGCTGCGCGCGCTGTTCGAGCGCATCGCCGAGCGGCCCGACAAGGTGCAGTGGGTGCAGCGCGCGCTGGCCGCGGACCTGCCCGGCGAGCCGGACGCCGCGCTCGCCCGCGCCTGTGCCGCGGTGGCCGCCGCCATCGATGCCGAGCCCGCCACCTTCGACCGCCTCGGCTATCACAACCGCCAGCACTTCTGCGAAGTGGCGCTGACGGCCCACGGCCTGTGCCTGCTGAACCGGCTCGGCACCGTCGCGACGCAGCTGGTTCACCTCGCCGCGCTCGTGCACGACGTCGTGCACGAAGGCATCCCGCAGCCCGCCTTTGCCCAGGAGCGTGCAAGCGTCGAGCACGTGCGCCCGCTGCTGCGGGCCGCGGGCGTGAGCAACGCGCAGGTGGAGCGGCTGATGGCGCTGGTGCTGGCCACTGCGCCCGGGCCGGGCACGGCCTTCATGGCGGCAGCCTGCGATGCGCATGTCGGCCCCGTGAAGGGGCTGCCGGCAGGGACGAGCGCTGGAGGTCCGTGAACCAGTGAACCATGGCGATGGTGTCCGGAGAGGTGGCCGCGCGGTCGACGATCCAGTCCACCGCCCGTGTGAAGCCGCCGGATGAACCGGGAATCGGTTGATGGTCCCCGGGGGAAGCGATGATCTCCACCGAGTCGGTAACCGTCGCGATGACCGGGCGGGTCCCTTCGGGCATGGCGCGGATGACATCCGCCACCTGCTCGCGCATGGCCGCCGCCTGTTTCGGCGTGATCGATCCTGAAGCGTCCATCAGGATGATGGTCTCCCCCGGAACAGGTGGAGCGGGGGATGGCTTGGGGAAGAAAGGACGTGAGAAGACCAGTGCCAGCAGGAGCACGGCGAGACAGCGGACGGCGAGCAGCGGCCACTGTTCGACGCGGCTCATGCGGTGCCGGTCGCGCACGACGGGATCTAGGAACTGCAGTGAGCCGAGACGGATGCGCAGGTATTTCCGCTTGCGCGTGAGATGCAGCAGCCACGGGATGGCGATGGCCAACCCGGCGGCGAGGAATGCGGCATGGATGAACGACATGGTCTAACGGTTTTCGGAAGGAGACGGCAGTTCTCCCGGTGAGGGTGGCTGGTCCGCGCGCAGGTAGGCGAAGAGGTCGTGGAGCTGTCCGTCGGTCATGGGATCCAGCAGTCCCTCCGGCATGGGAGAGGTGGTCCGCGTCGCGATGCTCGCGATCCCGGAAGTCCGGATGAGGACCTCGCTGTCCTGGGCGCGGAGGGTGATGGCGGTGGCGCTC
>SEEY01000065.1 GCA_004211235.1 Rubrivivax sp. | reverse complement strand
GTGGTTGAACCGTTTGCTGTGCTGCTTTTGCTGCACTGCAACATGACCCAATGATAGGGGTCATCTGACGGATTGCAAGCGCTTTTTGTTGCGGTGCAGCAAATTAGGGGTGGCGAGCCGTGACAAGTGACTGGCGCTATGGTCCGCGGCCATGCTTGCTTTCCATTCCGACGCCCACAGCCTCGTGCTGCCGCCCGGCCATCGCTTCCCCCAGTCGAAGTACCGCCTGCTGCGCGAGCACTTCGAGTGCGAGCCCGGACTGCTGCGCATGCAGGCAGCCCCGGCCGCCAGCGAAGGGGAACTGGCCCTGGCCCACACGCCGGACTATGTCGACGCCGTGCTGCACGGCCACCTGAGCGCTGCGGCGCAACGCGAGATCGGTTTTCCGTGGAGCCCGTCGATGGCGGCGCGCTCACGGCATTCGGTCGGCGCCAGCATCGCTGCGGCCAGGGCGGCACTGGCCGAAGGCGTGGCCGCCAACATGGCCGGCGGCACCCACCATGCCTACGCCGACAAGGGCTCGGGCTATTGCGTCTTCAATGACGTCGCCGTCGCCGCGCGGCTGATGCAGGCCGAATGGGGCCGGGCCCACCGCAGCACGTTGAAGGTGCTGGTCATCGACCTCGACGTGCACCAGGGCAATGGCACCGCGTCGATCTTTCGCGACGACGACACGGTGTTCACCTTCTCCATGCACGGCGCACGCAATTTCCCGTTCCGCAAGGAAGCCAGCGATCTCGACGTCGACCTGCCCGACGGTTGCGGCGATGCGGAGTACCTGGCCGCGCTGGACGGCGCGCTGGCCGACGTCTGGCGCCGCTGGGAACCCGGGCTGGCCTTCTACCTGGCCGGCGCCGACCCCCACGAGGCAGACCGACTCGGCCGGCTCAAGCTCACCTATGCCGGCCTGGCCGAGCGGGACCGCCGCGTGCTGGCGGCCTTGGGTGAGCGGCGCATCCCCGTCGCTCTGAGCATGGCCGGCGGCTACGGCCGCGACCTCGCCACCACCGTGGCCGTGCAGGTCACCACGCTGACGCTGGCGGCCCAGGCCTGGCAGCGCTTCAACGCACCCGAAACTGGCTGACGACCTGCGCCAGCCGCTGACCCTGTTCGCGAAGCGATTCCGCTGCGGCAGCGCTTTCCTCCACCAGGGCGGCGTTCTGCTGCGTCATGTCGTCCACCTCGGTGACGGCCTGGGTGACGTCGTCGATGCCCTGGCTCTGCGCCGAGGCGCTGGCGCTGATCTCGCCCATGATGTCGGTCACACGCTGCACGGCGCCGACGATCTCGCCCATCGTCGAGCCGGCGTCCTGCACGAGGCGCGAGCCGGACTGCACGCGCTCGACGCTGGCGCCGATCAAGGTGCGGATCTCCTTGGCCGCGGCGCTGCTGCGGCCCGCGAGGCTGCGCACCTCGCCCGCGACGACCGCGAAGCTGCGGCCCTGCTCGCCGGCGCGCGCCGCCTCGACGGCTGCGTTCAGCGCCAGGATGTTGGTCTGGAAGGCGATGTCGTCGATGACGCCGATGATGTCGGCGATGCGCTTGCTGGACGACGCGATGTCGTTCATCGTGTCCACCACCTGCTGCACGACGCTGCCGCCTCGATGCGCGACGTCGGCCGCCGAGGTGGCGAGCTGGTTGGCGGTCTGCGCGTGCTCCGCGCTCTGGCGCACGGTGCCAGTGAGCTGGGCCATCGAGGAGCTGGTCACCTCCAGGCTCGACGCCGTCTGCTCGGTGCGCTGGCTCAGGTCCTGGTTGCCCGAAGCGATCTCGGCGGACGCGGTGCGGATGGAATCCGCCACCAGCATCACCTCGCCGACCGTGCTGCCGAGCTGCTCGCACATCTGGTTCAGTGCCCGCATGAGGCCGGCGAGCTCGTCGTGCCCGAGCGGCGTGGCGCGCTGCGTCAGGTCGCCGGCGGCAACCGCCTCGGCGAGCGACAGCGAGGCGGTCACGTCCGCGGTGATCTTGCGCTGGTTCATCAGCAACACGCCCATGCCGGCCGCCGTGGCCAGCAGCGAGATCAGGGCGAACAGCCAGCCCCGCCTCGTCGCGCCTTGCAGCTGCGCCTCGGCGGCGGCCTGCTGCTCGTCGCCCATGCTCTGGACCATCTTGGCGATCAGGATGGCGACGTCCTTGTAGCGGGCCTCTGCGTCCTGCATGGCGGCCACGCCGGTGTTGGGGTCGACCGAGGCAAGGTCTACGGCACCGTCGGCCTTGACCAGATACGCCTGCAGCAGCGGCAGCGCGGCCTTGATGTGGGCATCGGTCTCCCGCGGCGTGATGTCCATCTCGGCGAGTGCCGTCAGCGTGCGGGTGACGGCTTCCACCTGTGTCTTCAACTGGCCACGCAGTGCCTTCACCTTGGCATCGTCCAGCGAGCCGATCAGCGCGAT
Organism: Rubrivivax sp.; assembly: GCA_004211235.1. Next base: position 8,993 of record SEEY01000065.1, on the reverse strand, counting down.
GGTGCGGAACACGCCGCCGTGCATCTCGCCCACCTGCGTCTGCACCGACACCATGGTCATGAAGACTTCGTTGCGCTGCTGGCCGGCCTCGTTGGCGGCCACCACCTCGCGGGACGAATACAGGTTGTTGCCCAGGCCGATGACCAGGACGATGGCAAGCGCCGCCATCGGCGGCAACAGCATCTTTGCAGCCAGCTTCATGTGCTCACTCCCTGTGAAGCCGCCCGGCAGCGCCCCGGCGGATCGCCGGGCGTCAGCTGCGGAGGCCTTATTTGTAGATGCCGCCGCAGACGATGGTCTCGTCGAGCCGCTCGCAGTACATCTGCTTGGGCTCGATCTTCTTGTTTGTCGGGTTGGTGAACTTGTAGTCCTGCCAGAAGCCGGCGGGCTTGGACCGGCCGAGCTCGGTGCGCTCGCGGATGAAGGCCTTGCCGTCGATGTCCTTGAGTTCGATCAGGTCGCGGCCCACCTGCTTCTCGTTGGCGCCGTGGGCCAGGCACTTGCCGTCCAGTCCGTAGACGACCAGGTAGAGATCGTGCTTGATGAACTGCGGGCTCTTGGCGGTGATCTCGCCATAGGCCTTGTCCTTGCCGTTGGCCTTGATGTAAGCCGCGCCCTTCTTGACCATGGCGACGGCGTCGTCCTTGGTGGCTTGCTGCGCGACGGCCGAGGCGCTGCCGAGCAGGCCGGCCAGTGCGAGGCCGAGGGCTGCAAGACCCGACACAGGGAATCGATTCATGCGAGTGCTCCTTCCGAGCGGTGGTGAATCTGCGTTCTCCTGCACCGCCGGGTGGCGGGCAGCCCGCGCTGCGGGGGTATGCGCGGCAGTGTCCTCCCGACAATTCAGGCCGCGCAAGTGCAAAAGCCGCAATCCCTTGCGAAACGCGGCCCGCCGTGGCCTTGGTGGAGAATTCCCCGCATGAGCCGACCCCAGCCCGATGCCCGCGGCGACTACGCCCGCTTCGTCCCGCTGACGACGCGGTGGATGGACAACGATGTCTACGGCCACCTGAACAACGTCGTCTACTACAGCCTCTTCGACACGGCCGTGAATTCGCTGCTCATCGAGAACGGTGCGCTGGACATCCATGGCGGCGAGGTCATCGGCCTGGTCGTCGAGACGCATTGCAATTTCTTCGAGTCGCTGGCCTTCCCGCAGCGCATCGATGCCGGTGTGCGCGTCGCCCACCAGGGCCGTTCCAGCGTGCGCTACGAAATCGGCCTGTTCGCAGCCGGCGCCGACCTCTGCGCCGCGCGCGGTCATTTCGTGCACGTCTATGTCGAGCGCGCCAGCCGGCGCCCGGTGGAGGAGTTGCCCGCCGCCTACCTCAACGCCTTGAAAGTGCTGACCCCATGAGCCGTTTCGACATGCCCACGACCGAGCAGACCGCGGCCGTCGACGCAGCCATCAAGACCCGGCACTCCCTGCGCGCCTTTCTGCCCACGCCCGTGCCGCGCCAGACGGTGGAAGACATCCTTGAGGTCGCCCGCTGGGCGCCCTCGGGCACCAACACGCAGCCCTGGCAGGTGCATGTGCTGACGGGCGAGGCGCTGAAGCGCACCGCCGGCCGCATCCAGGCCGCCTACCTCGACCCGGCGCAGAACGCCGCGTTCAAGGAGGAATACGCCTACTACCCGACCGAATGGCGCAGCCCCTACATCGACCGCCGCCGCAAGGTGGGCTGGGACCTGTACGGCCTGCTCGGCATCGCCAAGACGGACAAGGCGCGCATGCAGCATCAGCATGGCCGCAACTTCATCTTCTTCGACGCGCCGGTGGGCCTGTTCTTCACCATCGACCGAGTCATGCAGCAAGGCTCGTGGCTGGACTACGGCATGTTCCTGCAGAACGTCATGGTGGCAGCTCGCGCGCGCGGCCTGCACACCTGCCCGCAGGCGGCGTTCACGCAGTTCCACCGGCTGATCGCGGAAGAGCTGCAACTGGGCGACGAGCAGATGCTGGTCTGCGGCATGTCGCTCGGCTTTGCCGACCCGGCGGCGGTGGAGAACAGCCTCGTCACCGAGCGCGCGCCGGTGGCCGAGTTCACGCGCTTCCGGGAAGACTGATGGCGCTGCAAGGTTCCGAGCTCGGCCTCGCCTGGGCAATGCCTTTCGCCGGCCTGCTGCTGTCCATCGCCGTCATGCCCTTGGCGGCGCCCGCGTTCTGGCACCACCACTTCGGCAAGATCGCCGCCGGCTGGACGCTGGCGTTGCTCGTGCCCTTCGCGCTGACCTTCGGCGCGGCGCCGACGGGTGGCGTGCTGTTGCACACGCTCGTCGAGGAGTACCTGCCGTTCACCATCCTGCTCTGCGCCCTGTACACGACGGCGGGCGGCATCTACATCCGCGGCAATCTGCACGGCCGGCCGGCGCTCAACGCCGGGCTGATGCTGCTCGGCGCCGTGCTGGCGAGCTTCATGGGCACGACGGGTGCATCCATGCTGCTGATCCGGCCGCTGATCCGCGCCAACGACAACCGCCGGCACAACGCCCATGTCGTCGTCTTCTTCATCTTCATCGTCAGCAATGTCGGCGGGTCGCTGACGCCGCTGGGCGATCCCCCGTTGTTCCTGGGTTTTCTGCAGGGTGTCGACTTCTTCTGGACCGCCGGCCACCTGTGGGCGCAGACGCTGTTCCTGCTCGGCGCGCTGCTGGCCGTGTTCTGGTGCATCGATGCGTGGCTCTACCGCAAGGAAGGGCTCGCGCCCGCGGACCCGACGCCCGACGAGCCTGCGTTCGGCCTGGAAGGCGTCATCAACCTGCTGCCGCTGCTGGTCGCCATCGGCCTGGTGCTGATGAGCGGCACCTGGAAGCCCGGCATCGTCTTCGATCTGTGGGGCACGCCGCTGCCGTTGCAGGCGCTGGTGCGCGACGCCGGCCTCGTTGCCGTGACACTGGCCTCGCTGTGGCTGACGCCGGCCGGCGTGCGCGAGAAGAACCAGTTCTCGTGGGCGCCGATGCAGGAGGTTGCCAAGCTCTTCATCGCCATCTTCCTGTCCATGGTGCCCGTCATCGCCATGCTCAAGGCGGGGTCGGCCGGCGTGTTCGCGCCGCTGGCCGCGCTGCTGACCGGCGCCACCGGCCAGCCCTCGCCGGCCGCCTACTTCTGGCTGACCGGCGGCCTGTCCTCGCTGCTGGACAACGCACCCACCTACCTCGCCTTCTTCAATCTTGCCGGCGGCAATGCGCAGACGTTGATGGGAGAGGGCGCCGCGGTGCTGGCGGCCATCTCCGCTGGCGCCGTCTTCATGGGGGCGATGACCTACATCGGCAACGCCCCCAACTTCATGGTCAAGGCGATTGCCGAGGAGCGCGGCGTGAAGATGCCCAGCTTCGGCGGCTATCTGCTCTGGTCCTGCGCGGTGCTCCTGCCGCTTCTCTTCGTGATGGCATGGATATGGGTTCATTGAAAGTGCTGGTGGCGCGGCGTGCGCCGGCCGCGGTGATCGCAGGGCTGTTCGCCCGCTTCGACGTCGACTGGCACCAGGGCGAGGCGCCGCTGCCGCCCGCAGAGCTGCGCGCCCGCCTGCAGGGCAAGGCCGGCGCCTACATCACCGGCACCGAGCGGATCACCGCCGAACTGCTCGATGCCTGCCCGGGCCTGCGCGTCGTCAGCACGATGAGCGTCGGCTACAACCACATCGACCTGGCCGCCTGCACGGCGCGCCGCGTGCTCGTCACCAACACGCCCGACGTGCTGACCGAGACGACCGCCGACCTAGGCTTCGCGCTGCTGATGGCCGCCGCGCGTCGCATGAGCGAAGGCGAGCGGCTGCTGCGCGACGGACAGTGGAAGAGCTGGGGCTGGGACTTCCTCGCCGGCGCCGACGTGCACGGCTCGACGCTCGGCATCCTCGGCATGGGCCGCATCGGCCAGGCCATCGCGCGCCGCGGTCGCTTCGGCTTCAACATGAAGGTGGCGTATCACAACCGCTCGCGGCTGCCGGCCGAGGCGGAGGCGGAACTCGGCGCCCGCTACCTCGGCAAGGACGAGTTGCTGCGTCACGCCGACCACCTCGTCCTCGTGCTGCCTTACTCGGCCGAGTCGCACCACGCCATCGCCGCCGCCGAGCTGGCGCTGATGAAGCCGACGGCCACGCTCGTCAACATCGCCCGGGGCGGCATCGTCGATGAAGACGCGCTGGCCGCGGCGCTGCGCGAGGGTCGGCTCGGCGCCGCGGGTCTGGATGTCTTCGAGGGCGAGCCCAAGGTCAACCCGGCGCTGCTGGGCCTGCCCAACATCGTCCTCACGCCGCACATCGGCAGCGCAACGATGCCGACGCGCATCGCCATGGCCCAACTCGCCGCCGACAATCTCGCCGCCGCGCTGACCGGCAACCCGCCGCCCACGCCGCTGAATCCCGAAGTCCTGCCCCTGTGATGAAACCTCTCCTGCTCGCCATTGCCTCGCTTGTTCTTGCCCCGGCGCTCGCGTTCGCCCAGCCACCGGGTGGCGGCAACGGCCCGGTCAAGGGCGGCAAGCATGGCGGCCCGCCTGCGGCAGCTTCGGCACAGTCGCCCGCGCCAACGGCTGCGCCGGCCGTCGACGACAAGACCCCGCGTGACCCCAACAAGTTCGCCGCCCTCTCGCTGCTGGGCGACAACGTGCAGCTCGTCAGCCTGACCCCGGCGCGCGGCGACACGGTGCAGAACGGCGACTGGACCGCCACGCCCTCGGGCGGCCTGGACAACGCCGTGCTGCAGGCGCTGAACGGCGCGATCAAGGCCGTCGACGACAAGCGCGAGGTCAAGCTCTACACCTCGTCCACGCGCAGCCTGTTCGGCGACCCCGCCAGTCTCTTCGTCGACGGCAAACTGAGCCTGCCCGGCAAGCTGGCCGAGGCCGTGCGCCTGAGCGGCGCGGCCAAGCTGCTGCTGGTCACGCGCAGCCGCCAGGAACCCGCGCTGGCCGCCGCGCTGCCGAGCCATCTGCTGACGACGCTGGAAGGCCCGGGCTTCGTGCTCGACCAGCGCCCCAGCGGCCAGATCGGCTTCGACGGCCAGGGCGCGCTGCCGGTGTTCGCCTCCTATGTCTCCATCCGCGTCGCGCTGGTGGACCTGACCGATCTCAAGCTCAAACGCGAGCAGTCGCTGGCTGCGGCGGCCCGCCTGCCCGTCACCCGCGAAGCCGCCGCCAACCCCTGGGCCGCGACGACGACGGAGCAGCGCGTGAAGGCGCTGGAGGCGTTGATCGAGGCGGAGCTGCCGAAGGCGGTGGCAGGGCTGGTCGCGCGCTGAGCGGCGTTCGTCGCCGCGGGGCTTCATCCGTCGCTTGTTGGACGCGCCGCTGCGGCCGGACCGTGATGCTGCGGCTCGGCGTGTCGCGATGGGCGGCGGTGGTGCAGAAGGGATGACCGTGCAGAGCGCAATGCAAAGCGAGGGGCCAGTTCGAGCCGACGAGGCATCAAGCCCCCTCAACCCGGGCTGGGTGCTCGTGCCGGTCTTCCTGCTGTTGGCGCTGGCCAATGCGCTGCTGGGACGGTTCCATCCGCAGTGGTCAGAAGTGGGCTACCTGGTCATCGCGATGTTCGGCGCCTATGCGGGGTCGGCCTTCAACTGGGCGAACGTCAGAGTGTCCTTGTTCGCCTATTACCGGCGACGCGGTTATCAGACCGCGCTGCTTGCCGTGTACGCAGGCGCGTTGTTGGTGAGCCTGTGGCCGTTAATGCGAGTGGGGCTCGATCCCCGCGGCTACGTGGTGATGGCGCTGTTCGTCGTTCCGGCGACCCTGCCGGTCGAGGCCACGAACTGGTGGCTGGCGCGAACCGAGGGCGACAGGCCGACGCTGCGCCGCGCGCTGGCTCTATGGCTGCCCGCGCTGCTGGTGGCGGAGGTCGCTTCCGGCATCGTGTTGTGGGCGCTTGAGCGTGAGTATCCTGGCCAGCTTCGTTCATTGCATTACGCCGTCGGCCTGGGCATGGGGCCGCTGTATCTGCTGTCCCTGGTGCACCGTCATCACACGACGCTGAAATGGCAGTCGACCGTGGACGTGGCGAGCGAGAGGGCCCGCGCTGCCGACACCGCGCGGCAGCTGGCCGAGGCCCGGCTGGCCGTGCTGCAGGCGCAGATCGAACCGCACTTCCTGTTCAACACGCTGGCTACCGTCCAGTACCTGCTGAAGAGCGACCCCGCGGAGGCGGACTTCCTGCTGAACCAGCTGACTCGCTACCTGCGCCTGGCCATGCCGGCGATGCGGCAGTTCTCTTCAACGCTGGGTCGCGAGTTCGAGCTGACCGATGCCTACCTGCAGATCGCGAAGCTGCGCATGGGCGGGCGGCTCACGGTGGACGTCGATCTGCCTCAGGCGCTTGTCGACATTGAGTTCCCGCCCCTCGTGCTGCAGACGCTCGTGGAGAACGCGATCAAGCATGGCACCGAGCCCAAGACCGGGCCGGTGAGCATCCGCGTATTCGCTCGGCGGGTGGGCGGCGAGCTGCATGTCGGCGTGCAGGACAACGGTGTCGGCCTGGGCGGCGCGGCGACGCAGGGCGGCGGTACCGGCCTGCAGAACATCCGTGAGCGCCTGCAGGGCATCCACGGTGAGCGTGCTCGCCTGTCGGTCTCGCCGATGGCCGAGGGCGGCGTGCTGGCCAGCGTCACCGTGCCGCTGGAGCAACCATGACCCTTGACGGCGCCCCCACGGCCATCCTGGCCGACGACGAGCCCTTCATGCTCGCCGCGCTGCGCGAGCGGCTGGCCCAGCTGTGGCCCGAGCTGCGGCTGTTGCGCGAATGCGGCGACGGCATCACGGCGCTGCGGGCCATCCAGGAGCTGCGGCCCGACCTGGCCTTCCTGGACATCCGCATGCCCGGCCTCACCGGCCTGCAGGTGGCCGCGGCGCTGCAGGGCGTCGCGACGCGCGTGATCTTCGTCACCGCCTATGACGCTCATGCGATCGAGGCCTTCGAGGCGCAGGCGGTGGATTACGTGCTCAAGCCCGTGGAGCTGCCGCGGCTGGCCAAGACCGTGACGCGGCTGCGCAGCAGCCTGGCGCTGCCGGTGGGCACTGCGCGCACGGCGGGTTTGGCGCAGCAGTTGCAGCGGCCCGCCGCGGTGGCCGACGACTGGCTGCAGGTCGCCGTCGGCTCGCAGGTCCGGCTGCTGCATGTCGACGACGTGCAGTACTTCGAGTCCGACAGCAAGTACACCCGCGTCGTCGCGGCGGACTGCGAAGGGCTGATCCGGCTGTCGTTGAAGGAGCTGCTGGCCCGGCTGGACGCGACGCGCTTCATGCAGGTCCACCGCAGCATCGTCGTCAACCGCCGCCATGTGCATGCCGTGCACCGTGCAGACGATGCGCTGGAGCTGGAGGTCAAGGGCCGGCCCGAGCGGCTCAAAGTCTCGGCCCAGCACCACCACCTGTTCAAGGCGCTTTAGGCCTTCGCCAGACCCGCGGAGGGCGCCGGGACGACAATGCGGCGATGACCCTTTTTGATGTGTTGCTGCTCGGCCTGCTGGCCTTGATCCTCCTGGTCGTTGCGCTGATCCTGGCCCGCCAGAAACCCCAGGCAACGGTCTCGCCGGAGCTGCTGCTGCAGGGGAATGAGCGCCTGGAGCGTGAGCTGCGCGACGAGCTCGGCCGCAGTGCCAGCGGCACGCGGCAGGAGCTGGTGCAAGGCCTCGCCCAGTTCCAGCAAGTGCTCGGCCAGGGCCTGCAGAACAGCAACCAGTCGCTCAGCGCGCAGGCCCTGGCCGCGCGCGAGGCGCAGGACGCCGCGGCGCTGCGCAACGCGCAGGCCCAGGCCGAGTCCCTGCAGCGCCTGGCTGATGGCATGCGCGAGCAGCTGCAGGCCATGTCGCTGTTGAACGAGCAGCGAATGAACGAGCTGCGGCACACCGTGGAGCTGCGTCTGACCAGCATCCAGCAGGACAACGAGAAGAAGCTGGAGCAGATGCGCGCAACCGTCGACGAGAAGCTGCATGCGACGCTGGAACAGCGCCTGGGCGAGAGCTTCAAGCAGGTGGCCGAGCGGCTGGAACAGGTGCACAAGGGCCTGGGCGAGATGCAGAACCTGGCGCGCGATGTCGGCTCGCTGAACCGCGTGCTTACCAACGTGAAGACGCGCGGCGTATTCGGCGAGGTGCAGCTGGCCGGGCTGCTGGAGCAGGTCTTCACGCCCGAGCAGTACGCCGCCAACGTGGCGACGCTGCCGGGCTCGAATGCGCGGGTCGAGTTCGCCATCAAGCTGCCGGGCCAGCGCGACGACGGCCAGCCGCTGTGGCTGCCCATCGACGCCAAGTTCCCGCGTGAGGACTACGAGCGCCTGCTGGAGGCTCACGAGCGCGCCGACGCGCCCGCGGCCGAGGCGGCCGGCAAGGCCATCGAGGGCCGGCTGCGGCTGGAGGCGAAGACGATTCGCGAGAAGTACATCGGTCCGCCGCACACGACCGACTTCGCCATCCTGTTCGTGCCGACCGAGGGCCTCTACGCCGAGGCGCTGCGCCGCCCGGGGCTGGTCGAGAGCCTGCAGCGCGAGCACAAGGTGATGCTCTGCGGCCCCACCACCTTGCTCGCCACGCTGACCAGCCTGCAGATGGGTTTCCGCACGCTTGCTCTGGGCAAGCGCAGCGCCGAAGTGTGGGAGGTGCTGGGCGCCGTGAAGACCGAGTTCGGCAAGTTCGGCGACGTGCTCACCAAGGTCAAGAAGAAGCTGGACGAGGCCGGCAACACGCTCAACGAAGCCGAGGTGCGCACGCGCGCCATGACGCGCAAGTTGAAGGGTGTGGAGGCGCTGCCCGATGACGCGGCCGCGCAGTTGCTGCAGCTCGCCGCGGGCGAGGACGCCGAGTGAGCCCTGCGCCGCAGCCGCAGCCGCATCTGCGCCACGCCTTCGTGTGGCTGATCGCCACGATGATCTGCGTGCACGCCTGCATGGCCACCACGCGCGTGACGGCCAGCCTGTGGGTGCTGAACCAGGGTTACGGCGAGGCCTCGGTCGGCATGCTGCTCAGCCTGTTCGCCGTCGCGCCCATCGGCCTGGCGCTGTGGGCGG
>SEEY01000673.1 GCA_004211235.1 Rubrivivax sp. | reverse complement strand
CCATGGCACGCGTCGATATCAAGGTGCTGCCCGCGCTGCCGGCGCTGCCGACCTTGCACGTCAGCGGCTTCCAGGCCACCGACACAGGTTTCCGCCTGCGCTTCGACCAGGCCGTCGACCAAAGCCTCATCCAGCAATACGGCAACGGCAACCTCGTGCCGGACGTCGACTTCACCGGTCCGACCGGCGGCGTGCAGGGCCGGGTGGCGGGCAGCATCGTCTTCGACGCCGACGGCCGCGGCCTCAGCTTCGTGAAGACCGGCGGCCTGCTCGAGGCCGGCAGCCATCAGCTCAGGCTCAACGCAGGTGCCGACGGCTTCGTCAGCCTGGGCGGGCTGCGGCTGGACGGCAACGGCGACGGCGTCTCGGGCGACAGCTTCGTCCGCAGCTTCACGGTCGCGCCGTCCACCGGCGCCGTGCTCGCGGTGCAGGAGTTCGCCCGCGGCCCCGGCCAGGCCGCCAGCTACGACCCGGCGCTCGGCGCCTTCGCCATCAGCCTGGAGCGCGGCGCCGGCTTCCAGACACTGGGTTTCGACCTGAACTTCGACCCGGCGCTGCTGAAGGTCACCGGCGCCACGCTTGCGGGCGGCCTGCCCGCGGGCAGCAGCATCGTCAGCAGCCTCGTGCAGCCAGGCCTGCTGCGCGTGCAGGTGACGCTGGGCGGTGCCATCCCGGACGCCGCGCTGCGCAACCTGGTGCTGGTGCAGGCCACGGTGCCGCTGTCGGCGGGCTACGGTTCGGCGGAAGTGCTGCGCCTCAGCAACGTCAGCGGCAACGGCGGCACGCTGCGCACCGATGACGGCCTGCATGTCGTCGCCAACCTCGGCGACGCCGATGCCAGCCGCGCGCTGACGACGGACGACGTCGGCCTCATCCAGTCGCTGGCGGCCCGCGTCAACACCGGCTTTGCGGCCTACCCCCTGATCGACCCGACGCGCATCGGCGACGTCAACCGCGACGGCAAGGTCAACGCAGGCGATGCGCTGCTGGTGAAGAACGCCAGCAAGGGCACCACTGTGCCGGCCATCCCGCCTGCCGTGGCCGAACCGGTCGGCCCGGTCGTCACGCGCGTCACGCCCGAGACCGATGGCTTCAGCCTGCGACTGGATCGGGCGATCAACACGGCGCTGATCGAGGCCTGGGGCACCGGCAGCGCGCAGGACCTCTGGCTGACCGGCCCGGCCGGTCGTGTCGGCGGCAGCGTCTTCTTCGACGCCGACGGCCAGGGCCTGCGCTTCGTCGTCACCACCGGCGTGCTGCCGGCCGGCAGCTACACGCTGACCTTGAAGTCCGGTGCAACCGGCTTCACGGCGCTGGTCAACGGCCAGCAGCTCGACGGCAATGCCGACGGCACGACGGGCGACGACTTCGTCGCCAGCTTCAGCATCGCCGCCGCCAGCGGCCCGCTCGTCAGCATTGGCAACCTCGTCGCTCCGGCCGGCTCGGCGAACCAGCTGCTTGCCCTGCAGGTCAGCCAGGCCGCCGGCGCGAGCAGCGTCTACTTGCAGCTCGCTTATGACCCGGCGACGCTGAACATCGATGCCGTCACGCTGGCGGCTGGTGCGCCGGCGGGCAGCGTGCTGCGTCTGGACAGCAGCGTCGCCGGACGCCTCGGCGTGCAGCTGACCCTGGGCAGCGTCTTGCCCGATGCTGCCCAGCGCGCCCTCGTCGAGCTGCGCACCAGCGTGCCTGCGGGCGCCACTGCCGGTAGCAGCCGGCTGCTGCGTCTGGTGGACGCCAGCGTGGACGGTGCAGCCGCCCGCAGCGACTTCGGCGTGCAGGTGGTGGCGGTGCTCGGTGACGCCAACGGCAACGGTCGCGTCGACGCGGCTGATGTGGGGCTGATCCAGTCCGTCGCGGCGCGGGTGAACACCGGCTTCGCGGCCCAGCCGCTGGTCGACCCCGTGCTGCTGGGCGACCTCAACCACGACGGCCGGCTCAATGCGGGCGACGCCTTGCTCGCCTTGCGCCTGAGCCGCCAGGCGCCCCAACCCCTGGTGGCGCCCGCGGCCGAGCGCATGTCGCCTGCATCGGTGACGGACCCCGCGTCTGCGGGTGGCGCGCCGGCGGTCGGCATTGCATCGTCCGCTGCTACGGCGGCGGCACCGGCACCGGTGGTCAAGCTCAGCGGCGCGCTGGACTTTGGCTTGAAGGCACCCCTGCCCAGCAGCGTCTGGGTGAATGACTGGGTTGCGGGAACGCGTCAGACGGTTCCCAATGACTGGAAAGTGACGCTTTGAAAACGAAAACCTCGAGGAAATCGACATGACGACATTTCGCCTTGCCACGCTCGCCGCGGCCACCGCACTCACCTTCGCACTGCCTGCCCGCGCGGAGGTCGTGAACGCGCCCACCGTCATGGGTACCGTCGGGGGCACGGCCGTGCTCACCGTCTCCTTCAATGTGGACGCGGGCTTCGACGTCGAGGCCTTGCAGCTGCTGGCTGACTGGCCAGCCTTCCCGTTGGTGCTCGATCCGGTTCAGTCGACGGTGCTGGGCGCCCCCTGGCCGACATTCGTAGGCCTGTTCGACA